>NZ_LYSP01000046.1:0-44998 GCF_001728945.1 Pseudomonas sp. ENNP23 | reverse complement strand
CTCGGACTTCAGTCCGGGAGTGGGTTTTCCTGGGCTGAAGCCCAGGCTACGGGGGCCTGGGCGTTGTGGGGGGCGGTCAGTGCGGGGCGCGGCGGATGGTCTTGAGCAGGTCGTCGGGGCTGATCTGGCCGACCACCTGGGACGCGGCGCTGCCGGGTTGGGGCAGGTCGAGGATGTGGCCCTTCATCTTGCCGATGACGTGCATTTCGCAGGGTTTGCAGTCGAACTTCAGGGTCAGCACTTCATCGCCGTGCACCAGTTGCATCGGCGCGACCTTGGTGCGCACGCCGGTGACGCCCTTGGCCTGCTTGGGGCAGAGGTTGAAGGAGAAGCGCAGGCAGTGCTTGGTGATCATCACCGGTACTTCGCCCGCTTCCTCGTGGGCTTCGTAGGCGGCGTCGATCAGTTGCACGCCGTGGCGGTGGTAGAAGTCCCGCGCTTTCTGGTTGTAGACGTTGTAGAGGAACGACAGGTGCGCCTCGGGGTACACCGGCGGCGGGTTGGTTTCGGCCTTGCGGCCGCCACGGGGGTGGGCGGCGACGCGGGCTTCGGTGAGCTTTTCGATGGCTTCGCGGCGCAGGGCCTTGAGCTGGGAGTTGGGGATGAAGAAGGCCTGGGGCGCGTCCAGCTCCACGGCGTCGGCGTGGTACATCGTGGTGCCCAGTTGGCCGAGCAGGTCGTGCAGTTGCTCCAGCGCCTGCTCGGGCTTGTTGGCAGCGCCGAAGGGGCCGTCCAGGGCGACGCTGGCGCTGACGCCTTCCTCGCTGGTGGCGGTCAGTTCCAGGCGTTCTTCACGCAGCTTGGCGACCCAGGAGAGGCCGACGCGGCGCTCGGAGGAGGTCTTCTGCAGGGCCTGTTGCCAGTTGTGGTCGAGGTTGCGCGAGAGCGGGTGGTTGGGGCGCAGGCGGAACGGGCCCTCGGGCATCTCGTTGGGCTCGACGTGGTAGCGGTAGCGCTTCTCGCCGTCTTCCTCGAACTCGCCCTTGGGCTCGGCGATGTTGGCGCGGAAGCCCACCACCTCGCGCTTGACCAGCACGTTGAGGCCGTCGCCGTTGGACAGCGGCTCCTGGGTCACCACCAGCAGGTCGCGCTTGTTGACCTTCTCCACATGGCCCACCAGCAGGCCGGTGAAGGTGGGGGAGTCGAAGGCGCCGATGTCGATCTTGCGGTCGGTGACGAAGTAGTCGGTGCTGCCACGGTGGAAGGTCTTGTCCGGGTCGGGCACGAAGAAGTGGTCGGTGCGGCCGCTGGAGGCGCGGGCCAGGTCCGGGCGGTTTTCCAGGATGCCGTCCAGACGCTGGCGGTAGTAGGCGGTGATGTTCTTCACGTAGCCCATGTCCTTGTAGCGCCCTTCGATCTTGAAGGAGCGCACGCCGGCATCCACCAGGGCGCTGAGGTTGGCGCTCTGGTTGTTGTCCTTCATGGACAGCAGGTGCTTCTCGAAGGCCACCACGCGGCCCTGGTCGTCCTTCAGGGTGTAGGGCAGGCGGCAGGCCTGGGAGCAGTCGCCCCGGTTGGCGCTGCGGCCGGTCTGGGCGTGGGAGATGTTGCACTGGCCGGAGAAGGCCACGCACAGCGCACCGTGGATGAAGAACTCGATGGCGGCGTCGGTCTCGTCGGCGATGGCGCGGATCTGCTGCAGGTTCAGCTCGCGGGCCAGCACCAGTTGGGAGAAACCGGCCTGGTCGAGGAACTTGGCCCGCTCCAGGGTGCGGATGTCGGTCTGGGTGCTGGCGTGCAGCTCGATCGGCGGGATGTCCAGGTCCATCACGCCCATGTCCTGAACGATCAGCGCGTCGACGCCGGCGTCGTACAGCTGGTGGATCAGCGCGCGCGCCGGCTCCAGCTCGTCGTCGTGGAGGATGGTGTTGAGGGTGACGAACACGCGGGCGTGGAAGCGGCGGGCGAACTCCACCAACTGGGCGATATCGGCCACCTCGTTGCAGGCGTTGTGCCGCGCGCCGAAGCTCGGCCCGCCGATGTAGACGGCGTCGGCGCCATGCAGGATGGCCTCGCGGGCGATGTGCACGTCACGGGCGGGGCTGAGCAGTTCGAGGTGGTGCTTGGGCAAGGACATGGTGTTTTTTCTTTATCAGGCGACACGGGCAAGGCGCGCATTGTAGCGGCAGCCGTTGGCGTCAGGCGAGGCACAGGTGTAGCCTCCGCGCTTTCATTGAGCAGGCCGGGAGGCAGGTACTTGAAATTCCTAGGGTTGCTTGGCGTGGTGACGTTCAGTATGACGCTGAGCGGTTGTGGGCTCAGTTGGGGGAGGGATGCCGTGAGTGCTGATGTGAGGAACGCAGTAGAGAAAACCAATCTTTCCAGCGAAGGTTACCCATGGGTGGGAAGAGCCATAGGCGTTCTCAAACGCTGGAGTCTCCCTGTGCCTGTCAAGGCCAATGGTGATGCGCGTGCGATCCAGGCGATGGATGAGATCGAACGGCAAATGGGATTCGAGGTGTTCGACAGAACTAGCATCGAGGCTTTGCCTGACGATCAGATCAAGCGTGGCATCATCGTCAGTGTTGGCACTGCATTCGTTGCGCCGGATATGAGGGCCGCGGATGCCAAGGGCAATGTTTCTAGCCAGCCAAACTCCGGGGCCTGGAGCTTGCCGCCCACTATCGCCCGAGGGCTTCTGGACAGCCGTCTCTATGTGAACATCGATGGCCCCGTCAGCAAGGCCAGCCTGGAAGTGGTCATTCACGAGTTTGGCCATGCGCTCGGAATGGGAGAACACTACCTGGGCTTTGGTGACTCGCGTCATGTGATCAGCCCGAGGTTCTGGTCCGTACTACGGACGCTTTATGCGAATGAACCGGGTACCCCAGGGCATAGCGTTCAGATCAGAGAATGACGCCTTCTATGCAGTAGAAGAGAGGCGCCTAGCTGCCGATGTTCAGCCCTGCGCCAGGGCGTCGATCCCGGCCTGGGCCACCTGGGTGTCCTGGGCGGAGGTGACGCCCGAGACGGCGATGGCGCCGACCACGGTGTTGCCGACGCGGATCGGCAGGCCGCCTTCCAGCAGGCCGGTCATCGGAGTGGCGAGGAAGGACAGCCGGCCCTGACCGAGGATCAGTTCCTCGTAGAACTGCGTCGGCCGCCGGGTCAGCGCGGCGGTGCGGGCCTTGGCAGTGGCCATCTCCACGCTCATGGGGCTGGCGTCCTCCAGGCGTTGCAGGTGCAGCAGGTGGCCGCCGTCGTCGACGATGGCCACGGTCACCGCCCACTGCTGCTGGCGAGCGAAGGTGCGGGCGGCCTGGGCCATGGCCTGGACGTCGGGGTCGCTGAGGCAGGGGCGTTGGTTCATCGCATGGGCTCCGGGGTGAGGCTGGCGAGGCAGCGGCCGAGGGGGCTGGCCGGCTCGCTGAGGTCGAAGAGGATGTCGAAGTGGTCGCGCCCCGCGCAGGGCTGCACCGCGGTGACCGGCAGGTAGCGGGCCAGGTGGCGGGCCATGGCGCGGCTCTGCTGCTGGAAGGCGTCGGTTTCCCGCTCGCCCCAGGCCAGGGCTACCGGGACTTTGCAATTGGGTACCCGGCGCAGGGGGCTGAGGGCGGCGGCACGCGCCGCCGTGAGCTGCAGCGGCTGGTCGATGTAGGTGCCGATCAGCGGCGCCAGTTCATAGATGCCGCTGACCAGCAGGGCCGCCTGGAACGGCGGCGGCCCCTCCCAGGAGTGGCTGAGCATCATCGCCACCAGGTGCGCCCCGGCGGAACTGCCAGCGAGGACCAGATGCGGTACGCGCCCCCGTGCCAGCAGGGCCGCCCGCAGTTGGAGCAGGGCGCTGGCGACCTGCTCGACGATCTGTTCCAGGCGCGCCTCGGGGGCCAGACGGTAGCCGACCGCCGCCAGGTCGTAGCCCTGGGCGTGCAGCCCGGGCGCGGGGAACAGCGAGTCCTCGGCGCTCAGCTCCTGCCAGTAGCCGCCGTGCACGTACACCAGGGTGGCTCTGGCCGGTTGGGACGCGGGCAGCAGCAGGACCTTCTCCCGGGGCGAGGGGCCGTAGGGCAGCACCTCGGCCGGGCCGCAGAGGGCCTCGGCGGCCCGGCTGTCACGGTGGTAGCGCTGCAGCGTCTCGGCGAAGCCGGGCGCCAGGCTGCTCGGCGAGTAGGCCCGCTCGCGCTGCTCAAGGGGCAGGTGCAGGCCGAAGGGGTCGTCGTGCAGGGCCGTCATGCCGCGCCCTCCAGGGGGTGCAGCGGGTCGAGACGGTCGAGCAACTGGCGCTCCGCCTTGGCCAGGTCGATCTGCTCGAAGCACTCGCAACCCTGCACGGCCTCCCGCAGCAGGCGGGCCTGCACTTCGCCCCGGGCAAAGGCCGTGGCGTAGGGCAGGCAACTGAAGGTGACCATGCTGTAGCGCGGCACGAAGCGCTCCGGGTGGCGGGCCTCCAGCCACGCGGCCAGTTGGCGCTCCAACTGGTAGTCCGCTGCGCGCACCCGTTCGCGCATTTCCACGTAGTTCTCCAGGGCCATGGCCTGGATTGCGTCGGCATTGGGCCGGCGCTCTTCGGCGTAGGCCTGCAGGCCGGCGTCCAGGGGCTGCGGCCGGGCCAGGTGGCGGGCCAGGGCCAGCACGTCCTCCAGCCCGCAGTTCATGCCCTGGCCGTGGAACGGCACCATCGGGTGAGCCGCATCGCCCACCAGCACCGCGCAGCCCTGGGCATGCCAGCGCTCCAGCCAGAGGGTGCCGAGCTGGCCGATGGGGTTGTGCTCGAAGTCCGCCTCCAGGTCCGGCAGTTCGGCGGAGAGGTCGCTGTAGTGGGTGTCGAACCAGCGTCGCGCGGTGGGGCCGTCCGACAGTTGGGCGAAGCAGTCGGCGCTGCCGTCGTCGTGGGGCAGGAACAGCGTGGTGGTGAAGCTGCCGTCGATGTTCGGCAGGGCGATGCTCATGTGCCCGCCTCGGGGCCAGATGTGCAGGGCATCGGCCAGCAGGCGCCCGGAGGCGGGGATGTTCAGCTCCTTGTAGCCGTGGGGCTGGCGCTCGCGGCGCTCGCCCAGGGGGCCGCCTTCGGCCATGGCCCGGCGCACGCCGGAGTCGGCGCCGTCGGCGCCCACCAGCAGGTCGAAGGGCCAGCGCTGGTCGCCGGCGATGACCTCGCGGCGCGCCCAGTCGATACCCGCCAGCGGGGTGTCGAAGTGCAGTTGGGCGCCGGCTGCCTGTGCCGCGTCCAGCAGTAGCCGGTTGAAGCGGCCGCGCTGGATCGACCAGATGGCGTCCCCGGATCGGCTGCTGTAGGCGTGGAATTGCTCCGGTACGCCCGGCACATGGACCCGCCGGCCGTGCATGGCCACGGCGCCGGCCAGCACGGCAGCGTCCAGGCCGGCCAGGCGTAGGGCCTGCAGGCCGCGCTCGGCCAGGGCGAGGTTGATCGACTTGCCGGCCTGGGCGGTGTGCAGGCGCGGGTCGGGGCGTTGTTCGAGCACGGTGACCTGCCAGCCCTGGCGCTGCAGCAGGCACGCCAGCAGCGGGCCGGTGAGCCCGCCGCCGACGATCAGGGCGGTGCGATGTTCTGCCATCGGGAAATCTCCTGGGTTCAGAGGACGGTGCGCAGGTTCCACAGTTCCGGGAACAGCAGCGTGTCGAGGGTCTTGCGCAGGTAGTCGGCGCCGCTGCTGCCGCCGGTGCCCTGGCGACGGCCGATGACCCGTTCGACCATGCCGATGTGGCGGAAGCGCCAGTGCCTGACGTTGTCCTCCAGCGCCACCAGTTGCTCGGCCAGCTCGTAGAGGTCGCGGTGGGCGTCGGGGGCGCGGTAGACGGTGAGCCAGGCGGCCTCCACCGAGGCGTCGTAACCGGTGGGCTCGTCGACGGCGGCGTGCAGGCGCGCGGGATCGATGGGCAGGCCGCGCGCGGCCAGCAGGCGCACCACCTCGTCGTAGAGGGAGGGCGCCAGCAACCGGGCCTGCAGGGCGCGCAGTGCTGCCGGGTCCTCGGCGTGGTCTTCCAGGTGGCGGGCGCACTTGTTGCCGAGGAGGAATTCGATCTCGCGGAACTGCACCGACTGGTGGCCGGAGGCGCTGCCCAGGGCCGGGCGCATGGCCAGGAAGTCATTGGGGGTGAGGGTGGCGAGCACGCTCCAGGCGTGGATCAGGTGCTCCATGATCCGCTGCACGCGGGTCAGCGCCTTGACGGTGCGGGGCAGGTCCTGGCGGCCGACGTGGTGGGTGGCGAGGGTCAGCTCGTGGAGCATCAGCTTCATCCACAGTTCGGCGGTCTGGTGCTGGATGATGAACAGCAGTTCGTCCGGCACCTCCGAGCGTGGCACCTGGCTGTGCAGGATGTGCTGCAGGCTCAGGTAGTCGCCGTAGCGGCCGTCGCCGGTACGGGGCGCCAGGGCGTTCCTGGCGCCGGAAAAGGGGCATCCCATGGTCGCCGCTCCTATGCCGGGTTCCGGCTGGCCTGGCCACCGGCGACGGCGGGCAGGATGGTGATCTCGTCGCCGGGGGCGACACGGGCCTCCAGGCCGCCGTGGAAGCGCACGTCCTGGTCGTTGACGTACAGGTTCATGAAGCGCACCAGGGTGCCGCCCTTCAGCAGGCGCTGCTCCAGGCCCGGCCAGCGGCGCTCCAGGTCGTCGATGACTTCACCCAGGCTGTCGCCCTGGGCGCTGACCTGGGCTGCGCCGGCCGTCAGGTCGCGCAGGGTGGTGGGGATGTGGATGGTGATGGACATGGCGGTTCCTCGTGGTCGGGGGCATGGGGTTCAGTCGAAGGCCAGCGGCTGCTCCAGGATTCGGCCGTCCTCGATGCGGAAGCAGCGCATCGACAGGTCGAAGCGGGGATCGGTGCTGACGATGAGGTGGAACACCTCGGGAAAGGCGGCGGCGTACTCCACGTCGGTGTCGCTGGGGTAGGGCCGGGATGCGGTGTGGGAGTGGTAGAGCACCAGGGGCACTTCGCCCCGGCCGTTCATCTCGCGCCACACGCGCAGTTGCTGCAGGGGTTCGAAGCTGAAGAAGTCCTCGGCCTGGGCAGCGTTGTGCATCGGCACCAGGCGCAGGCTGCCGGGCTCGCCGGGCACAGCGGCGATCAGCCCGCAGCATTCCAGCGGGTGCTCGGCGCGGGCCTGGTGGGCGATGGCATCGCGCAGGGCGGCGGGCAGGGTGAGCATCGGGGCCGTCCTCAGTAGCGGGGCTGGTCGGGGGCCACGTCGCGCACCCAGGCGAGCACGCCGCCCTGAAGGTTGCGCACGTTGCGGTAGCCGGCGGCGAGCATGGCCTCGACCACCTCGCGGGAACGGCTGCCGCCCTTGCAGCAGATCACGTAGGGCTGCTCGCGGTCGGCCAGCGGCCCCTGGCCGAGGCTGGCCAGGGCGCGGGCCTTGGGCAACAGTTCGGCGCCTTCGATACGGACGATGTCCCACTCGTTGGGCTCACGCACGTCGATCAGCCGGGGCGGCTGCCCGCTGCCGAGCAGGGCCTGCAGCTCCTGTGGGGTGATCACCGGCACCGGGGCGGCCGGTGCCGTGGGTTGGCCCAGGCCGCACAGTTGCGGGTAGTCCTGCAGCGCGGTGATGGGCTGGCGCTGCGGGTCGCGCTGCAGGGGCAGGTAGCGGTAACGCATGCGCAGGGCGTCGTAGACCATCAGCGTGCCCAGCAGGGATTCGCCGATCCCGGTCAGCAGCTTGATCGCCTCGGTGCCCATCATCGAGGCCACGGCGGCGCAGAGCACGCCGAGCACGCCGCCCTCCGAGCAGGACGGCGCCAGCTCCGGCGGGGGCGGCTCGGGGTAGAGGTCGCGGTAGTTCAGGCCGCCACCGGGGGCGTTTTCCCAGAACACGCTGGCCTGGCCTTCGAAGCGGTAGATGGAGCCCCAGACGTAGGGCTTGCCGGCCAGGACGCAGGCGTCGTTGACCAGGTAGCGGGTGGCGAAGTTGTCGGCGCCGTCGATGATCAGGTCGTAGCCCTGGAACAGCGCCACGGCGTTGTCGTTGTCCAGGCGCAGGTCGTGCAGGTTCACCTGCACGTGCGGGTTGAGCGCGGCGATGGTGCGCTTGGCGCTCTCGGTCTTCAGCTCGCCGAGGGTGTCCATGCGGTGGATCACCTGGCGCTGCAGGTTGGAGGCATCCACCCGGTCGAAGTCGACGATGCCCAGGGTGCCGACACCGGCCGCTGCCAGGTACAGCAGGGTCGGCGAGCCCAGGCCGCCGGCACCGATCACCAGCACGCGGGCGTTCTTCAGGCGCTGCTGGCCGGCCAGGCCGAACTCCGGCAGCAGGATGTGGCGGCTGTAGCGGGCGCGCTCCTCGGCGCTGAGAGTGGCCTGGTCGCTGACCAGGGGGCCGAGGGTGCGGGGCAGGGGAGTCGGGGTAAAGGCAGTCATGTTCAGCTCCGGGGCAGGTCGAGGGCCTGGCTCAGGGCGTGCCGGAGCCGGGTCATTTCATCGGGGGTGCCGAGGGTCACGCGCAGTCGCTGTTCCAGGCCGGGCCAGGGGCGGCCGACGCGGATGCCGCCTGCGGCCAGGGTGGCGATCACCTCTGCGGCCGGGCGCTGGCAGTCGATCAGCACGCAGTTGCTCCGGGACGGGCTGTAGCGCAGGCCCTGGCGGTCCAGCCAGGCGCAGAAGGCCTCGCGCTGGGCCGTGTTGGCGGCCTTGCGCCGGGCGCATTCGGCCTCGTCGTGCAGACAGGCCAGCGCGGCGGCAACGGCCGGCACTGGCACGTCGTGGGCCGGCTGGGTGTGCATGCGGTCCAGCACGGCAGGCTGGGCGATGGCATAGCCCAGGCGCAGCCCGGCGAGGCCGTGGATCTTGGAGAAGGTGCGGGTGACCACCAGGCCGGGGTGGGCGCTGACCGCCGGGATCATCGAAGGCTCGTCGCTGAACTCCAGGTAGGCCTCGTCGATCAGCACCACGGGCGGGCGGGGCAGGGCGCCGGCCTGTTCCACCAGAGCCTGCAGCGCTGCGTGGTGGGTGACGGTGCCGGTGGGGTTGTTGGGGTTGGCGATGTAGATCAGCCCGCCCTCGCTGGCGGCGAGCATGGCCTGCACGTCGTGCCCGCCGTCCGCCAGCAGGGGCACCCGGCACGCCGCCCGGCCATGCAGGCGTGCGGCCTGCTCGGGCACCGGGTAGCCCGGCGCGGCCACCACCAGCGGCGCATCGGCCCGGGTGAAGGCCAGGGTGGCGTAGTGCAGGGCACGGTTGGAGCCGGGGTACAGCGAGACCCACTCCAGCGGCACGCCATGGCGCTGGGCAAGGGCCTGGCGCAGCGCCTCCACCCGCTCGAACTGGTAGCGCGAGGACAGGCCGATGGCCTCGCTGGCCGCCTGCCGGGCAGCCGGCGGTACGCCGTAGGGGGACTCGTTGAGGTTGAGGCAGAGGGGCGTTTGCAAGGCGCAAGCGTCCCCTTCGCCCGCCGCGTGGCGGGCGCTGGATAGGTGGTTCATGTCAGGTTCCCGGGTTGGGCGTTCGTGGGTGGCTAGCGGCCGCTGCGTACCGACTTCGGGGTGTAGCCGAAGAACTTGAGGAAGGCGGCGCTGAAGTTGTTCGGGTGCTGGTAGCCCACCTGGTAGGCCGTCTCCGAGACCCGGTAGCCGGCGGCGAGCAGCTCCTGCGCGCGCTGCATGCGCATCTCAAGCAGGTGGTGGGCGGGGCTGGTGCCGTAGGCGTGGCGGAAGCATTCCTTGAGCTTGTATTCGCTGATGCCCAGCGCGGCGCAGAGGCAGGCGTTGTTCAGCGGCTGGCCGAGGTTGGCGCGCATGTAGGCCTCGATCCGCTCCATCACATCCAGGTCACGGCCGCTGATGCGCTCGGCCTGGGGCGTGGCGGGGGCCAGCAGGTTGAGCTGTTCGGCCAGCAGGCTCAGGGCATGGATGCGCTGGCGCAGGCCGTCGTGCTCGCCGACCCGGGGGTTCTTGAAGAAGCGCAGGTGTTCGCTGCTGCAACTGCCGTTGTAGGCGATCTGCCGGAAGCTCTCGTTGTGGCGCAGGGCCTTGCCCAGCAGGCGGCCGCAGCGCTCGGGGCCGATGTAGCGGGTCAGGGTCGACTCCGACACCACCAGGCGCAGTTGCTGGATGGGCTCGTTGGCGGCGTAGCGCCGCTCGCCGGTGCCGGCCTGGAACACCGAGACCGTGGTGTGGTTCGCCGCGAAGGGCAGGGCATTGCCGACCCGGTCGAGAAACTCGGACTGGCCGGAAAGCCCGAAGGTGATGACCAGGGTGCGGTCGTTGCCATCGTGCTCGCAGACCTCCCGCAGGATGCGCCCCGAGGAGACCCGCGAGCGCACCAGGGAGAACCCGGCCTCGCAGTCCAGCCGCTCGATCAGCGCCTGGCCCTGGGCCGATGCCGTCTGGTGGCGCGTCCATTCCTTGAGTTGCTGGGCGCTGGCCAGCTTGGGTTGTGCCAAACCGTTCATAGCAAATCACTCCTCATCACTCGCCCTGTGTGCCTGTGCGGGGCTCCATCCGGGCGCAGTGATCACCGTCCTTGACTGGGTTCGCCGACGCATCAGAGCACAGGCGAAGTGCGCAAAAAACTGCCTCGCCGGAACTGCATATGAAAATCGCCGGAGTGCATATGTAATGCGAATGATTAGCATTAATCAAGGAAGTATGATCCTCCCATCGACCTGCAACGGATTGCCGCAGGCCCTGGAGATAGAGGGGTTCGGCGCTCCGGGTGCAGGAAGCGCGAACAGGAACGAAGGAGTTGTTCATGTCGATACGGCCCCTGGAAGGCGTGACCCTGCGGCTGGCCGAAGCTCCGACCGGGCTGCAGGCCACCCGCGAGGCGCTGGCCCTGCGCATGGGCTTGCTGGGCGCGCGGGTGTGCGCGGCAGCGGGTGTGCAAGGCCTGGAAGGTCAACTGACGGCCTGGCTGGAGGATGCCGCCGGCGCGCGGGTCACCTTATATGTGCGTGGCTGGCCCTGTGGGGTGCAGCCGGTGAGCGAGGCGCTGGCCCAGGCGGCCTGCGGGTTGGTGGGCTGGCATGGGCGCAGCGCCGGTGGGCTGTTCACCCTGGGGGTGGACTACCTCGGGGTGCTGACGGCCTCCCTGGCGTCCACCGCAGCCGTGGCCGCCCTGCTCGGGCAGCGCCGGGGCAGCAGCAGCCATGAGGTGCACCTCAGCCTGGGCGGCGCCGGCCTGCTGGCGATGGCCCAGTACCTGGCAATGGACGATGCCGGACAGGTGCTGCCGGTGCCGGGTGGCGCCGATTGGCAGCACCCGCCCTTCACCAGTGGCGAGGGCCTGCGCTTCGAGCTGGAAGCCCTCGACCCGGAGGCCTGGCGCCGCTTCTGGGAAGGCCTGGGGGTGTCCCTGGCGGACATCGCCGCCGGCTGGCCGCCGTTCATGCAGCGCTACACCACCGCCACGGCGTGGTTGCCGCCCTCGCTGTTCCGCGCCTGTGCGCGCCACCGCCTGGCCGACCTGAACTGCCTGGCCCGGGATGCCGGGGTCAACCTCTGCGCCCTGCGCCTCACGCCCCAGGCCGCGTGCGCCCAAGGCCCCTGGGCCTTTGACCCGCCCGTATCGGCCGCTGCCCTGGCGCGCGCGCCCTCCAGTGCGGCCCAGCCCCTGGCCGGCCTGGCGGGGCTGGAGGCCTGCCGGCTGATCCAGGGGCCGCTGGCGGGGCACCTGCTGCGGGAGCTGGGCATGCAGGTCACGCGCATCGAGCCACCGGGCGGTGATCCGATGCGCGGCATGGCGCCGCTGGTGGGCGGCCTGTCCGTGCACTTCCAGGCCATCAACCGGGGCAAGCCCTGGGTCGAGCTGGACGTGCGCAGCGAAGCCGGGCAGGCCCGCCTGGGGCAGTTGCTGGAGGGCTGCGATGCCTTCCTGCACAACTGGGCGCCCGGACGCGCCGAGCGCCTGGGGCTGACCGCCGAGGCGCTGCGCCGCCATGCCCCGGGACTGGTGTACGGCTCGGCCTCCGGCTGCGGGCGCCACCCTGGGCCGGACGACCCTCTGGGCACCGACTTCATGATCCAGGCCCACAGCGGCCTGGCCGCCTGCATCCAGCAGCACGACCGGCCGGCCGGGGCGCTGCTCACCCTGGTGGACGTGCTGGGCGGCGCTGCCCTGGCCGAGGGTCTGGTTGCCGCGCTCTACCAGCGCCACGTCCACGGCTTGGCCGGCGGCCTCGATTCCAGCATGAGCGGCGCCGCCGGCCTGCTGCTGGAGGCCGCCATTGCCGACGCGGGGCAGGTACTGGCCTGTGCCGACGGCCACCTGATGCTCGACGGTGCCGCCCCCTCCGAGGTGGCGAGCCTTGGACACCTGGCCAGTGGCGAAGCCCTGGCCCACCTGGCTGCGCGGGGCATTCCCGCCAGCCGCATCTCCCGCTGCGCCGCCGATGTCGGCGCCCACCCCTGGTTGGGCTGTGCCCTGGGCCGTGACGAATACGGCCTGCGTACCGCCAGCCCCTGGATCATCAACGCTTGAGGTCGATACCCCATGGCTAACGAACACCTGTCCGCCGTGCAGCCCCCTGTTTCCGGTGGCCGCTACACAGCCCCGGACTGCGTCCCCGCGCACCTTCGCGCACACTGGCGGGCCGAGGGCATCTATCCCCACAAGAGCCTGTTCGAGTCCTTCCTCGACATTGCCCGCTCACGGCCCCTGGCGGTCGCCGTCACCGAAGGGGCTGCGAGCCTGAGCTTCGCCCAGTTGCGAGCGCGCAGCCTCAGCCTGGCCCAGGTGCTGCACCAGCTTGGCGTCGGGCCTGGCGTGGTGGTGGCGGTGAACCTGCCCAATGGCTGGCGCGCCTGCGCTGTGGACCTGGCCGTGGCGGCCCTGGGCGGCATCGTGCTGCCGTACCCCCTGGGGCGGCGCAAGCGCGACACCCTCGCCATGCTCGGCAAGTCCGCCGCGCGGGTGCTGATCTGCAAGCGCCAGGTGGGCGAGGCCGACTACGCCGCGCTGGTGGACGGCCTGCGCCCCGCGTTGCCGGCGCTGGCCCATGTGCTGGTACACGGCGAGTGCTACCAGGACTGGCCGGATCTGGACCAGTGCTGGGAGGGGCCGGCCTGGAGCACCGAAGGCCAGCGGGTGGACCCGGATGCCGGCGCCCGGCTGATCGCCTCCTCGGGCTCCGAGTCCGAGCCCAAGCTGGTGCTGTATTCCCACAACGCCCTGGTCGGTGGGCAGAGTGCCTACCTCAACGGCCTGGCGCGCCAGCCCGAGGCCATGCGGGCGCTGTTCGCCGTACCCCTGGCGTCACCCTTCGGCTCCCTGGGCACGCCTTGCACCCTGGCCTCCCTGGGTGGCGCGCTGATCTGCCTGGACCGCTTCGAGGCCGACGCGGTGCTGCGGCTGGTCGCCCAGCAGCGCGTCACCCACCTGTTCGCCGGGCCCAACATGGTGGACATGCTGCTGGCCAGCCCTCTGCTGCAATCGGCGCAAGGGCAGGCGCTGGATTTCAGCGCCCTTGAGGCCATCGTCAGCGGCGGCTCGGCCCTCAGCGCGCAGACCCTGGCCGGCGTGCGTCGGCACTTCGGCTGTGCCCTGGTGCAGTCCTACGGCTCGGCGGACGGCGTGGCCTGCCACACCGCCCTGGACGACGCCCCCGAGGTGACCGTGCAGACCGTCGGCCGGCCCGACCCGGCAGTGGTCAGCCTGAGCATCCGCGACGAGCAGGGGCGCGAGTGCGCGCCAGGCGAGGTGGGGGAGATCTGGGCACGGGGGCCGATGACGCCGCTGTGCTACTACCGCGCCCCCGAGCTGGACCGCCAGTACCGCCACCCGGACGGCTGGGTGCGCCTGGGCGACCGTGGCCAACTGGACGCCGATGGCCGGCTGCGCATCGTCGGGCGCCGCGCCGACACCGTGATGCGCGGCGGGCACAAGGTGAACCTGGTGGAGGTGGCGCACCTGCTGCGCGAGCACCCGGCCATCGCCCAGTGCGTGGTCCTCAATGCCCCGCTGGAGGACGGCGCCACGCGCATGCACGCCTTCGTGGTGATGAAGGCGGGGCAGCCGCCGCTGACCCTCGCCCAGGTGCGCGGCTTCCTCAATGACGAAGTGGGCGCCCAGCCCAGCCAGGTGCCCGACGCCCTGGCCTGCGTGCCGGAGCTGCCCCTGGCGCCGTCCGGCAAGGTCGACCAGGCGGCCCTGCTGCAGAGCCTGCAGACGCCACGCCCGGCCGTCTCCGCGCAACCGGTGATCGACCTGCTGATGGGCGTCGAACGGGCCGGCGTGCTGCGGGCCGCCATCGAACTGCAGGTGTTCGACCACCTGGGCGAGGGCGCCAGCGCCCGCACCGTGGCCGAGCGCACCGGGGCCAGCGAGCGCGGCACCCGCATCCTGCTGGACGCCCTGGCCGGCCTGGGCCTGCTCCACCAGGAGCCGGGGCAGGCCTACTACCGCCTGGGTGAGCTGGCCGAGCGTTTTCTGCAGCGCAGTTCGCCGCACTACGTGGGCGGGCTGGCGCAGGTCTACACCGCCGACCTGATGTGGGACGCCTTTCGCCATTTCAAGGACGCCGTGGTGGCTGGTGGCAGCGTCCTGCCCCAGGGCCTGGAGGCCGCCAACCATCCGTACTGGGGCGAATTCTCCCGGGGCATCGCCAACACCGCGCGGGTGACCGCCCAGCGCCTGGCGCAGCAGGTGCTGCCGTGGCTGGCCCAGCGGCAGCAGCCGAGCGTGCTGGACCTGGCCTGCGGCAACGGCACCTACGGCTTCACCCTGGCGGCCGAGTGCCCGGCGGTGAGCCTCTGCGGGGTGGACTGGCCAGCCAGTGCCGAGCTGTTCTGGAGCACCGCCGAGACCTTCGGGGTGCGCGAGCGCACACGCTTCATCGGTGCCGATATCTTCACCGTGGAGCCGGGTGAACCGGTGGACCTGATCATCCTCAGCCAGGTCCTGCACCACTTCGACGAGGCCGAATGCCGGCGCCTGCTGGGCCGCCTGCAGGCCTGGCTGAAACCGGGTGGGCGGCTGCTCATCGCCGGTTTCATGCGCTCGGACGCGCCGGCGGAGCAGGAGCCCATCCCGCGCCTGTTCGCCGCGCAGATGCTCAGCCTGACCGAGGCCGGCGACTGCCATGCCCTGGGTACGGTGCAGCGCCTGCTGGAGGAGCAGGGCTGGCAGCAGATCGAGTCCGCGCCGCTGCGCGGCCTGCCCATCCAGCGCATCTGGGCGGTGCGCGGCGATGCCGGGGAGGTCGCATGAGCCGTGTGTTGTGGAACCTCTCGCGGCCGTTGCGCCCGGCCATCGCCCTGGCCGCTTGCGGCCAGCTCGCGGTCAGCGCCTGCAACGCCGGCCTGGCCCTGTGCCTGGCCTGGGCACTGGCCGGCCTGTTCGAGGGCCAGCCGCTTGCGGCGTTGTGGACGCCCCTGGGGGCCTTCCTCGGCCTGACACTGCTGCGCATCGCCCTCAACGGCGGGGCCGAGGTGCTGGCCATGCGCGTCGCCGGGCTGACCCGGCAGCACCTGCGCCAGCGCCTGTTGCCCCAGGTGCTGCGGGTGGCCGGGCAGGCGCCCGGCGAGCATGACAGCGCCGGGCTGAGCACCACCCTGATCCACAACGTCGAGGCCCTGCAGGCCTACTACAGCCGCTACATCCCGGCGGTGATCGGCGCGGCCCTGGGGGGCAGCGGGCTGCTTGTGCTGATGGCGCTGTTCGACCCGCGCTCGGCCCTGGTGGCCGCCGTGGGCGCCTTGTCGCTGCCCTTCGTCGATCGCCTATGGCTGCGCTGGCGGCGCCCCTCGGCCGGCGGGCTGTTCGCCAGCATCGGGCGCTTCTCGGCGCACCTGCTGGACAGCCTGCGCGGGGTCACCACGCTCAAGGCCTTCAACGCCCAGGACCGGCGCCGCGATGCCCTGCGCGACCAGGCTCGCGACCTGCGCCGGCAGGCGATGGAGGTGCTGCACGGCATCCTGATGCGCAATGGCGTCACCGGGTTGCTCAGCCTCGGCGGCCTGGCGCTGGTCACGCTGCTCAGCGTCCAGCGTGCCGGTGCCGGCGAGTTGTCGGCCTTCGCCCTGTTCGCTGCCGTGCTGCTGGCCCGCGAGGCGTTCCGCACCCTGGAGAAGCTGGACAAGACCTTCCACGTCGCCTGGTCGGGCAACGGCGCCGCCGCCCCGGTGGCCGAGCTGCTGGCAGCGCAGCCGCCGGTGCCCGAACCGGCCCGGCCCGAGCCGTTGCCGGCCGGCCACGAGGTGGCCTTCGAGGGCGTCACCTTCCGCTGGCCCGGCAGTGAGGCCCCGGCCTTGCAGAACCTCAGCTTCACCCTGGAACCCGGCCAGTGCGTGGCAGTGGTGGGGCCCTCCGGGGCGGGCAAGTCCACCCTGGCGGCGCTGCTGATGCGCTTCATCGCCCCCCAGGAAGGGCGCGTCACCCTCGGTGGCGTGGATGTCCGCCAGTTGCGCTCCGCCGACCTCTACCAGCGCGTCAGCGGGGTGTTCCAGCAGAGCGTGCTGCTGCACGGCAGCCTGGAAGACAACCTGCGCATGGGGGCGGCGGACGCCAGCCCCGAGGCCCTGGCCGAAGCCTGCCGGCTGGCCTCGCTGGAGCCCTGGGTCGCCAGCCTCCCGCAGGGCCTGACGACGCCGGTGGGCGAGGGCGGCAACCGGCTCTCCGGCGGCCAGCGCCAGCGTGTGGCCATTGCCCGCGCCTGGCTCAAGGGCGCGCCGATCCTGCTGCTCGACGAGGCCACTGCCAACGTTGACGTGGCCAGCGAGGCGCATATCGGTGCGGCCATCGAGCGCCTGCGCGGGCAGCGCTCGATGCTGGTGATCGCCCACCGCCTGGCCACCGTGCGCCATGCCGACCGCATCCTGGTGCTGGACAAGGGGCGCCTGGTGGAGAGCGGCGACCACCGCAGCCTGCTGGCCCACCAGGGCCTGTATGCGCGCCTCTGGGCCCTGCAGCACGCCCACGAAACCCAACCTCTGAGCGAAGGAGCCCTGGCATGAAAGGCAATCCCCATGCGATCCGCGCCGGCGAAGGCAGCCGCTGGAGTGACCTGCTGCGGCTGTCGGCCGGGCAGCCGGCGCTGTTGGCGCAAACCCTGGTCGCCACCCTGGTGGCCCAGGCCGGCATGGTGGGCAGCCTGGCCCTCGGCGGCTGGTTGATCGGCCTGGTGCTGACCGATGCCCCGGCCAGCCTGTGGCAGCCGGTGGCGGCGGCAATGCTCGCCTGTGCCCTGGCCGGTGCCGGTGGGCGCTGGTGGCAGGCCCATGTCTCCCATGTGTTCGCCTTCCACCTGATCGAGACCCTGCAGGTCGGCAGCTACGAGGGGTTGGAGCGGGCCGCCCCGGACGTGCAGGCCGGGGTGCGGCGAGGGGAGCAGGCCAACGTGGCGCTCAATGACGCCCAGGCCCTGGAGCACTTCTTCGCCCACACCCTCACCGATGCCATCGGCGCCGTGTTGGTGCCGCTGGTGGCGCTGCTGGCCCTGGCCGCCATCCAGCCCTGGCTGACCCTGGCGCTGCTGCCGTTCCTGGCGGCCCTGGCCAGCGTGCCGTTCTGGCTCGGCGGGCGCGCCCTGCGCCAGGGGCGGGCGATGAACGAGGCGCTGGCCGGGCTCAACGCCGAAGTGCTGGAAGGCATCGAGGCGCGCCGGGAGATCCTCCTGTTCAACCAGGAGGCGGCCTGGCACGCGCGCCTGGGTCGTCTGCTGGCCCGGTTGCGGCTGGAGCAGCGCCGCTATGCCCTGCGCAGCGGCGCCGAGCAGGGGGTGATCGAGCTGATCCAGGCCCTGGCCCTGGTGAGTGCGCTGGCCTGCGGCGCCTGGCTGCTGCAGATCGGCCTGCTGGACCTGGCGCAACTGCCCCTGGCGGTGATGCTGGTCGGTGCGGCCCTGCTGCCCATGGCCGACGTGGCCCGCGAGGCCGGCCAGCTCGGCGCCGTGCGCGCCAGCGCCGGCCGGGTACTGGGGCTGTTGCGCCAGCCGCCACGGGTGCGTGACCAAGGCCGCCAGCAGCCCCAGGGCGCGCGCCTGGAGTTCGACCAGGTGCGCTTCAGCCATGGCGGTCGCCCGGTCCTGCAAGGCGTCGACTTCCAGGTCCGTCCTGGCGAAATGGTGGCGCTGGTGGGGGCCTCTGGAGCCGGCAAGACCACCTGCGCCAACCTGCTGATGCGTTTCTACGACGTCGAAGGCGGGGCCATCCGCGTCGGCGGCGTGGATGTGCGTGAGATCCCCCTGGCCGGGCTGCGCCAGGGCATCGCCTGGGTCGGCCAGGACGCCTACCTGTTCGATGACAGCATCGAGGGCAACCTGCGCCTGGCCCGCCCTGATGCCACTGCCGAGGAGATCGAGGCCGCCGCCCGCCAGGCCCAGGCGCACGACTTCATCCAAGCCTTGCCGGAGGGCTACCAGACCCGCTGCGGCGAGGGCGGCGCGCGCCTGTCCGGCGGCCAGCGCCAGCGCGTCGCCATCGCCCGTGCGCTGCTGTCGCAGGCGCCGGTGCTGGTGATGGACGAAGCCTCCTCCAGCCTCGACGCCCACAGCGAGCACGCCCTGCAGCAGGCCCTGCTGGGCCTGCGCGGGCAGCGCACGCTGCTGCTCATCGCCCACCGCCCCAGCACCATCGCCCAGGCCGACCGGGTGGTGCTGCTCGAAGACGGGCAGGTGCGCGACCAGGGCACCCATTCGACCCTGCTGGCCCGCTGCGACGCCTACGCGCAGCTGCTGGCCCAACCCACTCAGTAACGGCGCCAGGCGCCGACAAGGAAGATTCGCGATGGTCAGAAGTCGTCGTACCCGCACCCACGTCTGGGTCAGCACCGCGCTGGCGTTGTCCTGCCCGGCCCTCCAGGCCGCAGAGGCATTGAGCCTGCCCGAGGTCAGCGTCAATGCGGAAAAGGTTCCGCGCAGCCTCGACGCGGTGCCGGCCAGCGTCAAGGTGATCGATGGGCAGACCCTGGAAGACGAGCACATCACCGGCTTCGAGCAACTGGAAGGGCGGGTGCCGGGGCTGTCGTTCCAGCCCTTCGGCCAGTCGGGCATCAACTCCCCGGTGATGCGGGGCCTCACTGCCAACTTCAACGCGCTGTCCACTTCGACGCTGATGCTGGTGGACGACGTGCCGACCCTCACCGCCCAGGGCTTCGAGAACCGCTTCATCGACATCGACCGCATCGAGGTGCTGCGCGGGCCGCAGTCGACCCTTTACGGGCGCAATGCCGAGGCCGGGGTGATCGCGGTGTACAGCAAGCCGATGGACGAGCTGGCGCGGGCCAGCGTGTCCGCCGAAGCGGGCAGCCGCGACAAGCGCGCCACGCGCTTCGCCCTGAGCAGCCCGCTGGTGGACGAGCGGTTGTTCGGCAGCGTCTCGGGCGAATGGCAACGTCAGGACGGTTTCATCCGCAACGACGCCCTCGGCAAGCAGGCCGACGACCGCGAGCGCTACAACCTCAACGCCGGCCTGCGCCTGGTGCCCCAGGAGGGCACCGACATGGTGCTGCGCTATGCGCGCCAGGCCTATGACGACGACGCCTCGCTGTGGGGCGCGCCCACGGCGCGGCGCAATCACGTGGCCTCGGGCACCGACAGTTGGAACCGCTCCTGGGGCCAGACCCTGTCGCTGAACATCGGCCACAGCCTGGGGGATGACCTGAACCTGCGCTCGATCACCGCCTACAACGACTTCCACGACCGTATCCAGCAGGACACCGACTTCCTGCCGGCCAACTTCTCGATGATTGCCCGTGACCTGCGCCTGCGCACCCTGTCCCAGGAGCTGCGCCTGGAAGGGCAGTGGGGCCTTGCCGACTGGCTGGCCGGGGTCTACGCCGACAGCAGCGAGAACGACCTGCGCAACGTCAGCCAGCGCGGCCCCTTCGTTCAGGAGCTGCGCCTGGACCAGAGCAGCCGCACGCTGGCCGCCTTCAGCCACTGGAACCTGCACCTGACTCCGGACTGGACCCTCTCCCTCGGCGGGCGGGTGGAGCGCTACCGGGCGAGCATCGACCCCCGTGGCGATGCCAGCCAGTCCCGGAGCTGGTCGTCGTTCTCGCCGAAGGTGGCGCTGCAGTACGCCTTCGCCGAGCAGAACCAGGTCTACCTCAGTGCCAGCAAGGGCGTGCGCAACGGCGGTTTCAACGTGCTCTCGGCCGCCACCCACTACGCCGCGTTCGAGCCGGAGAAGGTCTGGTCCTACGAGCTCGGCATCAAGGGCCGGACTCTGGAGGAGCGCCTACGCTACTCGCTGGCGGCGTATTACATGGACGTCACCGACATGCAGGTGATGCAGATGCCCAGCCCGGGCGTGCAGTACATCACCAGCGCTGCCAGCGCCACGTCCAAGGGGCTGGACCTGGATGCCGAATACCTGCTCAGCGCCCGCTGGAGCGTGCAGACCGGGCTGGCCTGGAACCGCACGCGCTTCGACAGCTTCCAGGACGGCAGCGCCCGCTACGACGGGCACCACAACCCCTTCGCCCCCGACCTCAGCGGCTACCTGGGCCTGCGCTACGACGACCCGGAAGGCTGGTACGTGCAGGGCAACCTGGTGGGCAGCGACAAGGTCTACCTGGACGCGGCCAACCAGTACACCCGCAACGGCTACGCCCTGGTCAACCTCAGCGCCGGCGTGCGTTACGAGCAGTGGGAGCTGAGCGGCTACGTGAACAACCTGGCTGACCGCGAGTACGACGCGGTGGGTTACCAGAACGGTTTCATCACCGTCTACAGCCCGCCCCGCGAACTCGGCGTGCGCGTGACCTGGAAGCTCTGACATGGACCGTCCGAACCCTTCCCACTGGCCCCTGCAATTGCTGCTGGGCTGGGTCAACTTCGCCATGACCGCGCCCCTGATCTACCTCTACCTCGGCTTGCCGCTGGTGATGCGCCAGCACGGCTGGAGCGGCACCGAGATCGGCCTGTTCCAGTTGGCCGGGCTGCCGGCGGTGCTCAAGTTCGTGCTTGGCGCTCCGGTGGACCGCTGGGCCCGGGGCGCGCCCGGCTACCGCCGCTGGAGCCTGGTGCTGATGGCCGGCTATGCCGCCAGCCTCGTCGGCCTGGCCTGCCTGGGCATCGAGCAGGCCGGCTTCGTGCCGCTGTTCGCCCTGGCCATGCTGGCCAGCCTGCTCGGCACCTGGGCCGATGCGCCGGTCAACGCCCTGGCGATCCGCTGTTTGCCGGCAGAGGAGCGCCAGCGCGCCGGTATCATCCGCTCCGCCGCCAGCTCCTTGGGTGCGGTGGTGGGAGGCGGGGTGATGCTGATGCTGCAGGCGCGTGCCGGCTGGGCCTGGCCGTTCTGGGCGCTGAGCGGCGGCCTGCTGCTGGCTGCCCTGGGCCTGTGGCTGATGCCGCGTGCCACCCTGGCGCAGGCGGATGGCGTGCAGGCCCGGCAGGTGGGCGTCGGCCAATGGCTGGCCTATTTCAGCAGTGCCGAACGGCGCCGCTGGGTGGTGATGCTGATGCTCTACTTCCCCTTCATCGGCGCCGCCTGGGTCTACCTCAAGCCCTTGCTGCTGGACCAGGGCCTGCCGCCCGAGCAGGTGGCGCTGGTGGCCGGCGTACTCGGCGGTGTGGTGGGGGCCGTGGGCAGTGCACTCGGCGGCCACCTGGCCCGGCGCAGTGGATTGCAGCGGGCCCTGCCGACCTGCGCGCTGGCCGGTGTGGTGGCCCTTGGTGCCCTGGCCGGCACGGTGGCCAGCGGTGCCGGCGTGCCCTGGCTGGTGGCCTGCACCCTGCTGCTGGCACTGGTGATGGGCGCCTCGGCCGGCCTGCTGTTCGGGATGATGATGAACCACACCCGCGCCGGCCTGACCGCTGTCGACTATGGCCTGCAATCGAGCCTGTTCGTACTGACCCGCACCCTGGTGCCGATGCTCGCCGGCATCCTGCTCGACCGTTTGGGCTACCTGGGCATGCTGGCGGGGCTGATCCTCTGCATGGCCGCGGTCTGGGCCTGGAGCCGGCGCTTCGTCCGCCACGGGCAGGACCTTGCCGAGCGGTTACCGGCGCAGGCGGCGCCCTGACCGGGTTGTCGATTCAGTAAAAAAATCCCGCACCCGAGGGGCTCGGGGCGGGATGAAATGCCGACCGGGGGGCGGTCGGGCAAGGGCAACACTCAGGCCTGGGGCTGCCAGCCGCCGCCGAGGGCCTTGTAGATGGCGACGATGCCGCTGTAGAGCTCCACTTCGGCCTGGGCCTGGGCGTCTTCGGCGGCCAGGCGTTCGCGTTCGGCGTCCAGCAGCACGAGGAAGTCCACGGTGCCTTCGCGGTAGCGCACGGCGGCTTGTTCGGCGGCGGCGCGGGTGGCTTCCGACTGGCGCACCAGGGCGACCAGGCGTTGCTGGCGCTTGGCGTAGTCGCTGAAGGCGTTTTCGGACTCTTCCAGGGCCATCAGCACCTGCTGTTCATAGCTGGCCAGGGCGCCGTCGGCCTCGGCTTCGGCGCCGCGCAGGCGGGCCCGCACGCTGCCGAGGTCGAAGGCGGCCCAACTGATGGTGGGCGCCACGCCCCAGGCGCGAGCGGCGGAGGAGCCGATCTGCGAGCCACGCCCGGCGGTGAAGCCGAGGAAGCCGGAGAGGCTGACCCGGGGGAACAGGTCCGCCGTGGCCACGCCGACGTTGGCGGTGGCGGCTGCCAGGCGCCGCTCTGCGGCGGCGACATCCGGGCGGCGGCGCAGCAGTTCGGCGGGGTCGCCGATGGGCAGCTCCTTGGCGATCACCGGCAGCGGTTTGGGCGACAGGTCCACGCTGAGCGGGTCCGGGCGCTGGCCGAGGAGGGTGGCGATGCGGTTGCGCGCGCGGCTGGCGATGGCCTGCAGTTGCGGCAGGGTGGCTTCGGTGGCGGCCAGGCGGCCGTCGGCGCGCAGCACGTCCAGCTCGCTGCCGACGCCGGCGTCGCGCAGTTGCTCGGTGAGGCCACGGGATTCCTGCTGGTTCGTCAGGTTCTCGCGGGCGATACCCTCGCGCAGTTGGGCGCCGCGCAGGGTGCCGTAGGCGTCCACCAGTTCGGCGATGAGGCTGACCTGCAACTGCTGCAGGTCGGCCTGGGCGGCGCCGGCTTCGGCGTCGCTGGCTTCGATCTGGCGCTGGATGCGGCCGAACAGGTCCAGTTCCCAGGCCATGTCCAGTCCCAGGTCGTAGCGCTCGGTGGTCACCCGGTCCTCGGTCTGGCCGGGCTGCTGGGCCTTGCCGCCCTGGGCGGCGGCGCGGCTGGTGATCACCGGCAACTGGTCGTTGCCGACGTCGTCACGGATGGCACGGGCAGCGCGCAGGCGGGCGAAGGCCACGCGCAGCTCGCGGTTCTGTTCGAGGGACTGCTGCACCAGTTGGTTCAGGGTCGGGTCGTCGAACTGCTGCCACCAGAGGCTCTCGAAGTGCGATCGGTCGACCGGGGTGGCCTCGGCCGAGGCGAGCCGCGCGGGCTCGCTCTCGGGGGCCTTGTAGTCCGGGCCCACGGCGCAGGCGCTCAAGGCGAGGGCCAGCAGGGCAGGGGCGAATGCCTTGTTGATCATGCGTGCAGTTCCTTGAGTTGCTGGGCCTTGGCCGCCTTGCGCGCTTCGCCTTTCTCGACGAAGCCGCGGATCAGCACATAGAACACCGGGGTCAGCAGCAGGCCGAAGAAGGTCACGCCGATCATCCCGCTGAACACCGCAACACCCATGGCGTGGCGCATCTCCGCGCCGGCGCCGGAGGACAGCACCAGGGGCACCACGCCCATGATGAAGGCGATGGAGGTCATCAGGATCGGGCGCAGACGCAGGCGACAGGCTTCCAGCACGGCGGCGAGCCGGTCGAGGCCTTCTTCCTGTTTCTCCTTGGCGAACTCGACGATGAGGATGGCGTTCTTGCACGCCAGGCCCACCAGTACGATCAGGCCGATCTGGGTGAAGATGTTGTTGTCGCTGCCGGCGAGGATCACCCCGACGATGGCGGAGAACAGCACGGTCGGCACGATGAGGATCACCGCCAGCGGCAGGCTCCAGCTTTCGTACTGGGCGGCCAGCACCAGGAAGGCCAGCAGCACGCAAAGCGGGAAGATGAAGACCGCGGTGTTGCCGGCGAGGATCTGCTGGTAGGTCAGGTCCGTCCACTCGTAGGTCATGCCGTTGGGCAGCTCTTCCTTGAGCAGCTTGGCGATGGCGTCCTCGGCCTGGCCGGAGCTGTAGCCCGGGGCGGCGGCGCCGTTGATCTCGGCGGTGATGAAGCCGTTGTAGTGCATGACGCGATCCGGGCCGGAGCTGTTGTCCACCTTGACGAAGGTGGACAGCGGGATCATCTCGCCCCGGTTGTTGCGCACCTTCAGTTGGCCGATCTGCTCGGGCTCCAGGCGGAATGGCTGGTCGGCCTGGACGTTGACCTGGTAGGTGCGGCCGAAGCGGTTGAAATCGTTGGCGTACAGCGACCCCAGGTAGATCTGCATGGTGTCGAAGATGTCGCTGATGGCCACGCCGTGGGTCTTGGCCTTCTCGCGGTCGATGGCGGCATCCACCTGGGGCACGTTGACCTGGTAGCTGGTGAACACCGACATGGGGTTCAGCTCCGGCAGTTGGCGCGCCTTGGCGATGATGTTCTGGGTCTGTTTGTACAGCTCCTCGTAGCCCAGCCCGCCACGGTCCTCCACCTGCAGGCGGAAGCCGCCGATGGTGCCGAGGCCCTGCACGGGCGGCGGCGGGAAGATGGCGATGTAGGCGTCCTGGATGCCGGCGAACTCCTGGTTCAGGGCGGCGGCGATGGCCCCGGCGGACAGGGACGGGTCCTTGCGCTCATCGAAGGGCTTGAGCGGGGTGAACACGATGCCGCTGTTGGGGCTGTTGGTGAAGCCGTTGATGGAGAGGCCCGGGAAGGCCACGGTGTTCTCCACGCCCGGGTGCTTGGCGGCGATCTCGGACATGCGCTTGATCACTGCCTCGGTGCGGTCGAGGGTGGCGGCGTCGGGCAGTTGGGCGAAGGCGACCAGGTACTGCTTGTCCTGCTGCGGCACGAAGCCGGTGGGGGTGCTGGCGAAGCCCAGGTAGCCGCCCAGCAGCAGGCCGCCGTAGACCAGCATGGCGATGCTGCTGCCGCGCAGCACACGGCGCACGGTGCCGACGTAGCCCTTGCCGGCGCGGTCGAAGAAGCGGTTGAAGGGGCCGAACAGCCAGCCTCCGAAGAGCCGGTCCAGCAGGCGCGAGAAACGGTCCTTGGGCGCGTGATGGTCCTTCAGCAGCACGGCGGCCAGCGCCGGCGACAGGGTCAGGGAGTTGAACGCCGAGATCACCGTGGAGATGGCGATGGTCAGCGCGAACTGCTGGTAGAACTGCCCGGTGAGGCCGGAGATGAAGGCGGTGGGCACGAACACGGCGCACAGCACCAGGGCGGTGGCGACGATGGGGCCGGTCACTTCCTTCATGGCCTGACGGGTGGCCTCCACCGGCGACTTGCCGAGGCCGATGTTCCGCTCGACGTTCTCCACCACGACGATGGCGTCGTCCACCACGATGCCGATGGCCAGCACCAGGCCGAACAGCGACAGGGCGTTGAGGGAGAAGCCGAACAGGTGCATCACCGCGAAGGTGCCGATCAGCGACACCGGCACGGCAGCCAGCGGGATGATCGAGGCGCGCCAGGTCTGCAGGAACAGGATCACCACCAGCACCACCAGCACGATGGCTTCGAGCAGGGTGTGCACCACCGCCTCGATGGAGCCACGCACGAAGATGGTCGGGTCATAGACGATTTCGTAGTCCATGCCCTGGGGGAAACCCTGCTTCAGCTCGGCCATGCGCGCCCGCACCGCGTCGGAGATGGCGATGGCGTTGGAGCCGGGGCGCTGGAACACCGGGATGGCCACCGCCGGCTGGTTGTTCAGCAGCGAGCGCAGGGCGTACTGGTTGGAACCCAGTTCGACCCGGGCGATGTCCCGCAGGCGGGTGATTTCGCCGTCGTCGCCGGCGCGGATGATGATGTTCTCGAACTCTTCCTCGGTGACCAGGCGGCCCTGGGTGTTGATGGAGAGCTGGAAGCTGTTGCCGGCATCCGACGGCGGCGCGCCGAGGGCACCGGCGGCGACCTGGCGGTTCTGTTCGCGGATGGCGTTGACCACGTCGGTGGCGGTGAGGTTGCGCGAGGCCACCTTGTTCGGGTCCAGCCACACGCGCAGGGAGTAGTTGCCCATGCCGAACAACTGCACGTCGCCCACGCCGTCCAGCCGCGCCAGCTCGTCCTTGACGTTGAGCGCGGCGTAGTTGGACAGGTAGAGCATGTCGTAGCGCTGATCCGGCGAGGTCAGGTGCACCACCATGGTCAGGTCCGGGGAGGCCTTGTCCACGGTCACGCCGAGCCGCTGCACTTCGGTGGGCAGGGTGGGCATGGTGCGGGTGACGCGGTTCTGCACCTGCACCTGGGCGTTGTCCAGGTCGGTGCCGAGGGCGAAGGTCACGGTGAGGGTGAGCTTGCCGTCGTTGGTGGACTGGGAGGACATGTAGAGCATGCCTTCCACGCCGACGATGGCCTGCTCCAGCGGCGAGGCCACGGTTTCACCGATCACCTTGGGGTTGGCGCCGGGGAAGTTGGCGCGCACCACCACCGTGGGCGGCACCACTTCGGGGTATTCGCTGATGGGCAACTGGAACAGCGAGATGGCGCCGCCGATCAGGATCAGCAGCGACAGCACGGCGGCGAAGATCGGCCGCTTGATGAAGAACTGGGAAAAATTCATGGCGTACTACCTCAGCCGCGCGGGCTGACGGAGGGTTTTGCGTTCTGTTCAGCCACGCGCGGGGCATCGCGGCCTTCCACCGAGCGGCGCAGGTCGTCCAGGCGGGCAAGGGTCTTGTCGTCGGCCATGGGCACCGCTTGCGGGTCCACGGTGGCGCCAGGCATGGCGCGCTGCAGGCCGTTGACGACGATCTTCTCGCCCTTGGCCAGGCCAGTGCGGATGATGCGCAGGCCTTCCACCTTCGGGCCCAGCTCCACCGGGCGGTAGCTCACGGTGTTGTTGTCGCCCAGCACCAGCACGTACTTCTTGCCGAGGTCGGTGCCGATGGCTTCGTCCTTCACCAGGGCGGCGGGGTAGGTGTCGCTACCCACCAGCTTGACCCGGGCGTAGAGGCCGGGGGTGAACTGGCCGTCGGCGTTGTCGAACACGGCACGGCCACGGATGGTGCCGGTGCGCGGGTTGACCTGGTTGTCGAGGAAGTCCAGTTGGCCCTGGTGCGGGTTGCCGCTCTCGCTGGACAGGCCCAGGTACACCGGGCTGGCGCCACGGGCGTCGGCGCCGGCCTTGCGCGCCAGTTCCACGTACTTGAGGAACACGCGCTCGTCGGCGTCGAAGTAGGCGTAGACCTTGTCGGTGGAGACCACCGAGGTCAGCAGCGATTCGCCGGCGTTGACCAGGTTGCCTTCGGTGATCTCGGCACGGCTGACGCGGCCGTCGATGGGCGCGGTGACGCGGGTGAAGCCAAGGTTGAGGCGGGCGTTGTCCAGTTGTGCCTGGATCGCCGCGACATTGGCCTGGGCCTCGGCGGCGGCGCTGGTACGGGCGTCGGCCAGCTCGGCGGAGATGGCATTGCTCTGGCGCAGGCGGTCACCGCGGCGGGCTTCGTTCTGGGCGCGGTTGAGGCCGGCGCGGGCCTGTTGCAACTGGGCTTCCAGGCGTTTCACTTCGGCCTGGAAGGGGCGCGGGTCGATCTGGAAGAGCAGGTCGCCCTTCTTCACCAGGCCGCCTTCGTGGAAGGCCACCTTGTCGATGTAGCCGGAGACGCGCGGGCGGATCTCGACGGATTCGGGAGCTTCCAGGCGCCCGGTGAATTCATCCCATTCGTTGATCGGCTGCTGCAGCACTTCGGCAACGCTGACCTTGGCGGCGGCCTGGTTCATCGGTGCCTCGGGCGTCTTGCTGCAGGCCGCGAGCACCAGCATTGCGGCGAGGGTAAGGCCGGTGCGCCAGGGTTTTCGGGGGGTCTGTTCCATGTGTAGCTCCGCCAGTTGGACGTGTGAGTGGGCGGAGTCTGCGTGGCGGGGCAGGGTGGAACGAATCGAACGCTGCGAAGGTGACTATCACTCTCAGTGATGAATGGTTCTGGCATGGCCTCCGGGTTGTGCCGGAGGCTCTGGCATCAGTGCCCCGGTTCCACCAGCAGGCGGGCGCGGGCGAGGGCGTCGGGGTTCACTTCCAGGCCCAGGCGGGTGACCCGGGCGCCGGCGCGCTCCACCGTCTGCAGCCAGCCCAGCAGGGCGTCCAGGCTGCCTTCCAGGGTGAGTTGGATGGCGCCGCCGGATTCGTTGTCCATGCGTTCGATGGTCAGTTGCGCCTCGGCGCTGGAGCGGGCCAGCAGGCCGGGCAGGGCTTTGGCGGCGAGGCTGGCGCGTGGCGCGCTGGCGGGCAGGCGGGCGAGGTCGAAGCGCAGCATCTGCGCGCGCTGGTACTGCTGCTCGGCGTGCTGCAGGGCGGCGCGCTCTGGTTGCAGCAGCAGGCTCCAGGCCAGTATGGGGGTGAGGAACAGCACGAGCAGCAGCAGGGCGCGGCGCTCTCGGGCGGGTAGCTGGTCCCAGCGCTGGCGCAGGGGGGCGATGAGGGGGGCGGGCGACATGGGGGCTCCTCGGGTCAGGGGGTGGCGATCTGCAGGCGCGCGCTGACGCCCTGGGCGTCGCGGGCGCCGGCATCGGACTGCACGGCCAGGCCCTGGCTGGTGAGCCCTTCGCGCAGGCGTTCGAGGTCGGCGAAGGACGCGCTGCCGACCCGCAGGGTCCAGCCTTCGCCGGCCTGGTAGTCGAGCCGCTGAACCCGGGCGAGGGCGCCGCCGCCGGCGCTCCAGGTGCGTGCCAGGCGTTCCAGGTTGCGGGCCAGATCGGCGTCGGGTTGATCGGCCTTGGCCAGGCGGGCGCGTACCTGGCGCTCCAGGTCCACCACGCGGGGTTCGTCGGGCACACGGGCCTGCCACTGGGCGAGGTTCTCGGCTTCCAGGGCGGCGGTGGCCTGTTCCAAGGCCTGGCGTTGCACGCGGTCGTGCAGCCACTGTCCGGCTCCGGCCAGCACCACCAGCAGGGCCAGGGTGCCCCAGGGCATGGCGCGGCGGTCGCCACCGGCGAACTCGCCCTGGCGCAGGTCGATGGCTTGGCGACTGCCTTCGGCCAACAGCGCCCAGGGCTCCTCTTCCCGCTGTTGCAGGTCGCTGGGCAGCAGCGCGGCAGAGGCGGCCAGGGACTCGTCATCCAGGGCATCGCACAGGCCGGGGGCGCCGCCCACCAGCCAGCGCCCGGCGCAACGCAGGGCCAGGGGTTGGCCGGGGGGCAGGCAGTCGGCGTCGAGGTGGATGCGCCGAGGCGTCAGCCCCAGAGCGGACAGGCGCTCCAGGCAGGCGCTGAGCCAGGTGCGGTCGAGGGCGATCACTCGGCACTGACGGCCCTGTTGCAGCGGCCCCTGGGCCAGGTGCAACTGGTCGAGGTCGTCCAGCAGGCGTTCTTCCAGGGCGGAGCGCACCGCTTGGCGCAACCAGCGGCCGCTGCGCGCCGGGACCTCGACGCGGTGCTGGCTGGCGGCCTCGGCGGGCAGCAGCAGGGTCAGGGCGCGGCCGGCCAGTGCCTCGGCGGCCTGCTCCAGGCTGCCCTGGGCGGGGGCACCGGTGGTCGTCCACCAGGTGGCGGGGCTGTCGGCGGCGGGTGTGGACAGGTGGAGCCAGGCGTGCACGGGGGTCACTCCGTTGTTGAAGGGGATGGGAGCACCTGGCGACGCAGCACCCGCAGGTGCCCGTCCTGTTCCAGGCGCAGGTCGCTGGCCAGGTGCAGACGGCGTTCGCCCAGCTCGGCCAGCAGGTGGACGCGGAAGAAGCGGCTGTCCACGGCCAGGCCCGGGGCGCGCACTTCGCGGCCTTGCAGCAGGGGCAATTCGAGGAAGTCCTGCACCGTGGCCCAGCCACCGGCGGGGCGCGCCTGCACCAGGGTGCGGGCGAGGGACGGGTCGAGGCCTTCCAGGCTCGCCAGTTGCACCGCCGAGGCGGTGTTGAGGTTGAGGGATGCGCCGCCGAGGGTGGCCACGTGGGGCGCCAGGCGGGCGAAGTCGCTGGGTGCCAGATCACCCAGGCGCATCAGCTCGCTGGTGTCCAGCAGGCCCTGGGCCTTGCCGCCGGGGCCGGGCCGGGTCGGCAGGCGCGCGGGGTCGTGGGCGGGCACGTCGAGCTGGGCCAGCAGGCGCTGGTAGCGTGCGCGCTGCAGGTCGCTGCGGCCGACCCGCAGGTGGTCGAGGTCGAAGCGGCCGGCCAGGTCCTCGATGCGCACCTGCACCTGGCCGCTGCCCAGGGGCCAGCGCTGGGGCGTGCGCGCCCAGCCCTGGCCCAGGTGGACCTGGGGTGGGTCTTCGCGGTTGGCCAGGTCGTCCCGCAGTTGCTGGCGGGCCCAGGTCTCGCCGCTCAGGGCCATCTGCCAGAGGTGCTGCTGGTCCAGTTGGCGGGCGGTGGCGGCCAGACTCAGACGTTGGCGGGCGAGCATGTCGGCCACCACCAGGGTCACCAGGGCGGTGACCAGCAGCACGCTGAGCAGGGCGACGCCGCGTTGGCGGTGTTCATTCATCACGCTGGCCCTCGCCACCCGGCAGCAGGATCACTCGGCGCAGCTCGGGGTAGCCCGGCGCATCGATCACCAGGTCCACGGCAGCCGGCAAGACCAGGGCGCCACCGCCGGCGGGCCAACTGTCGTGGCGCACGCCCTGGGCGTCGATGTAGCCCAGGCGCAGCAGGGTGATCCCCTGCAGCAGGCGCTGGCGGCGCGTGGCGCCGTCGTCGGGGTTGCGGAACTCGCGCCACCATTCGCCGTCCTCCCATTGGTGGCTCACCAGCAGCAGGTCGCTGCGCGGCTGGCCGAGGGGGTTGGCCGCGCCACCGCGCAGCAGGCGGAAGCGGTCGTCACGACCGATCAGCGCCTGGCGCCGGCTGGGGTCGTCGGGCAGGGAGCGGGGCACGGCCTGCCAGAGGTCGCGCTGGAGGATGTCCAGGGCTCGCTGCAGGCTGCGCAGTTGCTGTTCGTGCAATTCGATGCGCTGCTCGCTGTGCAGCACCCGCTGCAGCAGTTGGTAGCTGGCCAGGCCGAGCAGGCTGAACAGGGCGATGGCGATCAGCACTTCCAGCAGGGTGAAGCCGCGCTGGGTCATGGGCGGGCCTCGATGAAGCCGTTCAGGCGTGCACGGGTCACCGGCGGCCGGCCGGGCACGGCGACGGCCACGTCCACCTCCAGCAGGCGCGGGTCGGGGGCGTTGCCCACTTCCACGGCCAGCAGCCATTCGCGGCCGGCGAAGGCGATGCGCTCTTCCCTGTGGCCCATCTGGGGTGCCAGCAGGCCGATGCGCAGCTCGTTGAGGCGGTTGTCCGCCAGCCAGTTGGCGAGGCTGCGCTCCACCAGCCCGGCGCTGTTGCGGGCGACGTGGGTGGCGGCGCTGTAGAGGGCCACGGAGAGGGTGGCGAAGATCGCCAGGGCAACCATGACTTCCAGCAGGGTGAAACCCTCAGAGCGGTTCAACACGCACCTCCTCCAGGCCGTCGCTGGACAGCTCCAGCACCGGCCGGCCGCGCACCTCGATCTGCAGGCTGAAGGGCGTCAGTTCGTCGCTGGAGAGCACCAGCAGTTGCGGGCCGGGGCCAGGCACGGGGGCGCCCAGGCCGGGAGCCTGCTCGCCCAGTTCCAGGTGCAGGCGCAGGCTGTCGGGCAACTGTTGCGGGCGGTAGTCGCTGGCCGGTAGCCAGCGGCCGTCGGCGTCCAGGCGATGCACGGTGTAGCCGTCGGGTTCGATGCGCACGCCCAGCTCCTGGCGCTCCAGCATGGCGTCCTCGCGCAACAGGCCGAGCAGGCTGCGCAGGCGCTCGGCTTCGCGCTTGGCGTGCTGCGGGCCGTGGTCGCTCTGGGCGAGGGTCAGGGTGCTGGCCAACAGGCCGACCATGAGGATCACCACCAGCACTTCCAGCAGGGTGAAGCCTCGCGCCCGGCGAGCCGATGGGATGAGGTGGGACGTACGGAGCATCAGAGGTCCCAGTTGCCGATCTCGGCATTCAGGCCTTCGCCGCCGGCACGGCCGTCGGCCCCGAAGGAGAACAGGTCATAGGCGGTGCCGCGGCTGCCGGGCACCACGTACTGGTAGGGGTTGCCCCAGGGGTCCACGGGCAGGCGCTTGAGGTAGCCGTCGGGGTTCCAGTTGCGCGCGGCCGGGGTGCCGCTGGGCTTGCTGACCAGGGCTTCGAGGCCCTGCTGGGTGCTGGGGTAGCCGTGGTTGTCGAGCTTGTAGATGTCCAGCGCCATGGCGATGGCCTTGATGTCGCTGCGGGCAGCGGTGACCTTGGCCTGGTCCGGGCGGTTCATGATCTGCGGGACCACGAGTGCGGCGAGGACGCCGAGGATGACCACGACGACCATGATTTCGATCAGGGTGAAACCCCGTTGCCGGTTGCGGGTGTGCATGGGTGTGCCTGCCTTCAGGTGATGAGTTGGTTGAGGCTGAGGATGGGCATCAGGATCGCCAGGACGATGAGCAGCACGCTGGCGCCCATGAACACCAGCATCGCCGGCTCGAACAGTCCGACGAGCATGGCGATGCGGTTGGCCAACTGGGTTTCCTGCTGGGTGGCGGCGCGGTCGAGCATGGCGTCCAGCTCGCCGGAGCGCTCACCGCTGGCGATCAGGTAGAGCATCATCGGCGGGAAGTGGCCGCTGCGCTCCAGTGCCCGGGTCAGGCCGCCACCTTCTCGCACCGAGCGCGCCACGTCTTTGAGACTCGTCCGAATCCGTTGGTTGGCCACCACTTCGGCGGCGATTTCCAGGGCGTCCACCAGCGGTACACCGCTGCGCCCGAGGATGGCCAGGGTGCTGGTGAAACGGGTGCAGTTGCTCGCCCGCAGCACCTTGCCCACCACCGGCAGGCGCAGTTGCAGGCCGTGCCAGGCCAGGCGCGTGGCGGGGCGGCGCAAGGCCAGGTGCACGCCCACCGCTGCGGCGGCGACGAACAGCAGCATGAGCAGGCCGTGGGCCTGCAGGCCGGCACTGGCGGCGATCAGACCACGGGTCAGGGCGGGCAGCTCCTGGCCGCTGTCGATGAACACCTTGACCACGTCCGGCACCACGAAGCCGAGCAGGAAGCCGACGATGCCGAAGGCCGCCACCAGCAGGATGCTGGGGTAGAGCATGGCCAACTGCAGTTGCTGGCGCGCTGCCTGGCGGGCTTCGGTGTAGTCGGCCAGTTGCATCAGCACCTGGGCCAGGTGGCCGGCGCGTTCGCCGGCGGCCACGGTGGCGCGGTACAGCGCCGGGAAGGCGCGGGGGAACTCGGCCATGGCGCGGGCCAGGCCGTGGCCTTCCAGCACCCGCGCGCGAATGGCCAGGACCATGGCTTGGTGGGCGCGCTTCTCGCACTGGGCGGCGACCGCCGCGAGCACCTCTTCCAGGGGCAGGGCAGCCTGCACCAGGGTGGCCAACTGGCGGGTCAGCAGGGCCAGGTCGGCGGTGGAGAGCCCCTGGCGGTTGCGCCCCGGCGTGCCTTCGCGCGGGGTACTGCCCCGGTGGCTCTTGAGCTTGAGCGGCACCAGGTTGCGCTCGCGCAGCAACTGGCGCGCCTGGCGCTCGCTGTCGGCTTCCTGCACGCCGCGCAGCTTGCGGCCGCCGGGGTCCATGGCGAGGTATTCGTAGGCGGCCATCTCAGTCCTCCCGGGTGACGCGCAGCAGTTCTTCGAGGCTGGTCACGCCGGCCAGCACCTTGTCGCGGCCGTCCATGAACAGGCTGGGGCCATGACGGCGGGCGTGGCGGGTCAGTTCGGCCTCGCCGGCGCCCTGGTGGATCAGTTGGCGCAGGGCTTCGTCCAGCACCACCAGTTCGTAGAGGCCCTGGCGGCCGCGGTAGCCGCTGTGCTGGCAGGCGTCGCAGCCCACCGGGTGCCAGAGCGTGGGGCGCGCCTGCAGGTCGAGGCCGAGGTGCTCGCAGGCGGCGTCGTCGGCAGGCCCGGGCTGCTTGCAGTGGGGGCAGAGCACCCGCACCAGGCGCTGGGCCAGCACGCCCACCAGGGAGCTGCACAGCAGGAAGGGCTCGACACCCATGTCCACCAGGCGGGTGACGGCGCCCACGGCGCTGTTGGTGTGCAGGGTGGAGAGCACCAGGTGGCCGGTGAGCGAGGCCTGCACGGCGATCTCGGCGGTCTCGTGGTCGCGGATCTCGCCGACCATGACCACGTCCGGGTCTTGGCGGAGGATGGCCCGCAGGCCCCGTGCGAAGGTCATGTCCACCTTGGTGTTGACCTGGGTCTGGCCGATGCCGGGCAGGTGGTACTCCACCGGGTCCTCGATGGTGAGGATGTTGCGGGTCTGGCTGTTGAGGCTGGCCAGGCCGGCGTAGAGGGTGGTGGTCTTGCCCGAGCCGGTGGGGCCGGTGACCAGCAGGATGCCGTGGGGGCGCGCCAGGGCGCCTTCCAGGCGGCTGCGGGTGGCCGGGTCCATGCCCAGGCGGCTGAGGTCGAGGCGACCGGCCTGCTTGTCCAGCAGGCGCATCACCACGCGCTCGCCGTGGGTGGAGGGCAGGGTGGAGACGCGCACGTCCACTTCGTGGCCGGCAATGCGCAGGGCGATGCGGCCGTCCTGGGGGATGCGCTTTTCGGCAATGTCCAGCCGCGCCATGACCTTGATCCGCGACACCAGCAGCCCGGCCAGCTCGCGGCGGGGCTGGAGGATTTCGCGCAGCAGGCCGTCCACCCGCAGGCGCACGGAGAGGTGGCGCTCGAAGGTCTCCAGGTGGATGTCCGAGGCCTTGGCCTTCACCGCCTCGGCGAGGATGGCGTTGATCAGGCGGATGATCGGCGCGTCGTCCTCCTGCTCCATCAGGTCGGTGGTCTGCGGCAACTGTTCGGCGAGGCTGGCCAGGTCGTCCTGCCCGGCCATGGCGTCGCCCAGGCCGTCGGCCACTTCGCGGGCGTCGTTCTGGCCGTCCTGATAGTGGCTGGCCAGGACATCGGCGAAGGCCTCGGCGTCCAGCACCCGGGGGCGCAGGGCGCTGCCGTGCTGACGCCGCACCTCGGCGAGGATGGCCATGTCGGTACCGACCCGGCACAGCAGCTCGCCGCCGTGCAGCAGCACACCATGGCGCCGGGCGTAGCTGAAGGGCAGGCGCGCGCTGCTCATCGCCCGGTGGCTCCGCGCACGTCCAGCACCGGGCTGCCGTCGTTGTCGAACAGGCGCCGCGGGTCGCTGGGCAGCAGCATCCCGTTGGGGCCGCGGTCGTTGCTGTGCAGGTTGCGCAGGTCGTTGTACTTGCGCTGGCCCAGCTCGCCGCTTTCCTCGCTGGTGCGCAGCAGGGTCGGGCGCAGGAAAACCATGAGGTTGGTCTTTTCGGTGATCTCCTTGGTGGAGCGGAACAGCCCGCCGATCAGGGGGATGTCGCCCAGCAGCGGGACCTTGCTGACCTGGGTCTTGACGTTGTCCTTGATCAGGCCGCCGATGACGATGATCTGTCCGTCGTCGGCGAGGATGGTGCTCTTGATTGCACGCTTGTTGGTGATGGCGTCGCTGGTGTTGATGCCCGGCGGTGCGGCGGCCAGCTCGGAGCTCTCCTGCTCGACCTTCAGGCGCAGGCTGTTGCCCTCGTTGATGTGCGGGGTGACCTTGAGGGTCACGCCGATGTCGCGGCGCTCGACGGTGGTGAAGGGGTTGTTGGCCCCGGCCGCGTCGGTGGTGTAGGAGCCGGTCTGGAAGGGCACGTTCTGGCCCACCAGGATTTCCGCCGGCTCGTTGTCCAGGGTCAGCAGGCTGGGGGTGGAGAGCAGGTTGTTGTTGGAGTCGCTGGACAGGGCGGTGACCAGGGCGGCGAAGTGGCCGCTGCCGACGCCGATCACGCCACCGTCAGGGAGCGTGGGGCGCTTGCCGTCCTGCAGGGTGCCCAGCAGCGAGCCGATGGTCAGGCCGGTGCTGCCGAACTGGATGGCGCCGCCGGCGTCGCTGCCACGGCCGGCCCACTGCACGCCGAGGGCGTCGTTGATATCACCGCTGACTTCGACGATGGCCGCTTCCACCAGCACCTGGGCGCGGGGGCGGTCGAGCTGCTCGATCACCGCATCGAGGGTGGCCAACTGGGCCGGCTCGGCCATCAGCACGAGGGCGTTCTGGCTTTCGTCGGCGCTGATGAGGATGGAGCCGGCTCGGCCGTCCTTGCCGCCGTTGCCCACTTCCATGCGCTTGCCGATGCCGGAGAGCAGGTCGGCCAACTGCTTGGCGTCGGTGTGGTGCAGGCGCACCACGCGGGTGCCGTCGTTGGCGTTGCCGGGCACGTCCAACTGGCGGGCGAGGGTGGCCATCTGCTCGCGGGCCTGGCTTGGGCCGACCAGGATCAGCCGGTTGCTGCGGGCGTCGGCAATGGCGCGGGCGCCGGCCGGGGCGCCGCTGCCCTGGTTGACGCTCTCGGTGAGAGTGGCAGCCAGGTCGGTGGCCCAGGCGTGCTTGAGGCCGAGGGTGGAGAAGGCGCGCTCGCCGGCGCTGTCCAGCTCACGCACCAGGGAGCGGATGCGGCCGACGTTGCTGGCGCTGTCGGTCACCACCAGGGCGTTGGAGCTGCTGGACGGGGCGACGTAGGCGTCCATCGCCACCAGCGGGCGCAGCACGGCGGCCACTTCGGCGGAGGTGGCGTTGCGCAGCGGGATGACTTCGGTGACGAACTCGTCGTCGGCCGCCTGTTCGCTGCCGCTGGCCTTGGTCTTGGCGTCGGCCACGGGGACGATCAGCACCCGGTCGCCCTGGTCGAGGGCGGCGTAGCCCTGACTGCGCAGCACGGTGAGGAACAGCGAGTAGATGCCGGCCTGGTCCAGCGCACTGCTGGACTGCACGGTGACCTTACCGCTCATGCGCGGGTCGAGGACCATGGTCTTGCCGGTGATTTCGCCGACTTCGCTGACCAGGTCGCGCAGTTCGGCGTCCTTCATGTTCAGCGTCCATTGGCGGGGTTCGTTGCGTTCGGCGAACGCGGGAAGGGGGGCGAGCAGGGTGCCAAGCACCAGCAGCGCGCCGGTCACGCGGGGCAGTTTCATGGTCGGGTCTCCGGCGTGTGGATGGGGGCCCCGTGTGCGGTTTCGGCCGCAGGCGGACGGGGTACGAAGAGGCGGGTTTCAGGGCGCGGGAAACCCAGGCGATAGTCGCGGCCGCCGTGGTTCAGCAGGACGTGGTCGGGGGCGACGGCGCGCAGCACGGCACCGCCTGGCAGGCGGTCGCCGATGCGGTAGAACGCGCTGCCCGAGGGGCCGGCGATCAGTGCGCGGGAGTCGGTCTCTCCGCGTTCGGCCAGGCTCGCCATCAGCACCAGCGAGAGGCTGGTGCTGGCGTCTTCGGCGGCCTCCTCGGGGCTACCGCTGGCAGGCAACACGCCGAACAGCAGGGCCACCAGGGTGCTGTCCAGCGGCGCGGCCTCGGTGGCCACCGGGGCGGCAGCACTGGGGACCGGCTGGGCCAGCGTGGCGGCCAGGGCCTGGCGGGCGTGCCAGGCACCCTGGGCGAGCCAGGCCAGCCAGCCAGCGAGGGCGAGCACGGCCAGGGCCAGCAGGGCCCGGCGCAACGGCAGGCGGAGGTCGGGACGCAGCGACGGCAGCATGGCTCAGGGCTTCATCCGGTCAAGCACGGCATGGCCGCGCAGTTGGTGGAACACCACGGCGCCGATGTGGCCCGCTACCAGTAGGGCAAGCACCACGCAGAACAGGCGGTGGCTGCTGTTGAAGAATTCGATCAGCACCGGCTCGGCAAAGGGCTGCGGCAGGGTGGCCATGCCGAACAGGTCGATGGGGCGGTCCATCATCAGCACGCCGGTGACGAGCACCAGGGCGGTGGCGATGTACAGGGCCAGGTGGCCCGCCTTGGCGAGAAACTGTCCGAGGCCGTTGCCGTGGGCGATGTCGTCGGGCCCAGGCTGGGCAAGGGCGTAGCCGATGCGCAGCACGAAGAACGGGATGAGCAGGGCGGTGAGCGAGACGTTGATGAAACCGATGGTCTCGGACAGGGCCGCCGGCACATCCAGCAGGGCATTGGCGAAGCCGGTGACGGTGGCCCAGAGGATGACCAGCGCGGAACCCCAGTGCAGGAGGGCGCGAGGGCGCGAGTAACGAGCAGTGGACATGTGGAGTCTTCCCTGTGGAACGAGGAGGAGCGTGGCGCCAGGCGCCACGCTCCGTTTGTTGCAGGCTTGGGTTACTTGCGCTTCCAGGCCATGTTCCAGTGGGAGCCCGTGCCGGGTTCGAACTGGTTGGAACCGGCGTTCCACTGCTTGCAGTAGCCTTCGGCCGGGAAGGGCAGGCACTCGTAGGTGTTGCCGTCCTTGCCCAGTACGGTGGTACCGGCCTTGTAGCTGCTCAGGCCATCCGGGAAGACGAAGTCGTAGTCACCGTTGCCGGGGTTCTCGCCGCCGCCTTCACCGGGGTTCTCGCCACCACCTTCGCCCGGGTTCTCACCGCCACCGTTACCCGGCTCGGCGATCAGGGTGAAGCTGTGGGTCTGCTGCAGCAGTTCGCCTTTCTTCGGCGTGGCCACCACGACCAGGTCGTGTGCACCGGCTTCCGCGTTGGTCAGGGTCATGTGGAAGTGCGGGGTGTTGCCCGGAGCAGCTTCCTTGTGAGCGACGGTTTCGCCCTTGGCGTTCAGCACGGTGGCCTTGACCTGGTACTCGCCACCCTGGGCGATGGCGTTGAAGTGCAGGTCAGCCTTGCCATCCTTGATCTGGTAGCTGGAGGACAGGCCGGTCAGGTTCAGGGAACCCGGAACGGTGGGCTGGTCCTTCTTGACTTCGACACGAACGACTTCGCTGTCGGCCTTGACGTGGATGCCGTTGCGGCCGTAGTTCGGGACTACGTCGCCATCAGCGTTCAGCTCGCCGAGCTTGTAGCCGAAGTTACCGGCATTGACCTTCTGGGCCAGCAGGAAGGGCCAGGTGTTGGCCTGGGCCTGTTCGGCAGTGGCGATCTTCAGGTCGACGGTGTTCAGCGGGCCGGTCTTGCTGAAGGCACGCAGGGTCACGGTGTCACCGATGTTCAGGGCTTCCGGCTGAACGGCACCGATCAGGTTCCACTCCGGTGCAGGAGGCGGAGTTTCGCCGCCACCGGCCTGGTCGTTTTCGATGTTGACATCGACCACCTGGTAGAAGGTGGCGGCGGTGTCACCGACACGCCAGGTAGCGAGCACGACGTGGTAGCCGCTGCGGTCAGCCGGGATGTCCAGACGGTGGGTGGACTTGCCGCCGGACTGGGGACGCACGCTTACGCCTTCAACGTACTGCTCGTGCTTCAGCGGGGTGGCTTCGAAGCTGTCGCGGGTCAGCGGCTGGTTGGGGTTCCAGTCCTTCTTGGTGATGTAGAACTGCCAGTAGGCGGTGGCGTGACCGGCAGTGTAGTGCCAGCGGAAGTCCTGCATGCCCGGCTTGATGGTGGTCTTGTGCCAGCGGGTGGCGCTCTGCTCGTTCAGTTGGCTGTAGCTGTTGTGGCCGCCGGCGGCGATGGTGCCGTCAGCCGGGCCGCACTCCAGGAAGGTGCCGCCGCAGTACGCACCACCGAAGTGGTTCTGGGCATCCGGGCGGTATTCCACGCTTTGCGGTTCGTACTGGATGGGGCCGCAACCGGAGTTGAGGTTGCCGCCGTCTCGGTGGCACATCAGCGAGCGCGATTTCGGGCTGTCGATGTAGCCGTGGGCGATAGCTTGCTGGGAGGCCAGGGTGGCGAGGCCGATAGCCAGGGCCAGGGGGAGTTTGCGAAGGCTCTGCTTGCGCATTCTTCGAAGGTCCTTATGAGTAGGTTGCAAAGGAGCCCTCGATGCAGGCGTGGGGTCGATGGGGTCTTCTCCAATCCCTGCATCTCGGGACTGGGATCAGAATGCCGTCGGGCTCGGACCGCTCACATTGGACGAGTCCGAAAGCCGTTCGGGCGCTCAGGACTGCGGGCGGCGAGGAGGGAAGCGGTGTCGTCGGACGGTGCGTGAAGTACGGGACACGGGGCAGCGACTTGACCGCCTGGCCCTTGATGAGGTCAGCGTCGAACAGGGTTTCCAGCTCGGCGCGGGCCTTGCGGGCGCTCCGCAGCATGGTGGGCGCGTTGCGCCAGGAGGGTTTCGGGGCGCGGTGGGCCGCCAGAAGATCGGGATGGGCCTGGGTGTGGCCGATGCGCAGCACGAAGAGCGGAATCGGCAGCGCGGCGAGCGAGACGTTGGCGCAGCAGGGCCGTGGGGCGCGAGTCACGCGCTGTGGCCATGCGCAGTGTTCGCAGGGAAATGAAAAAAGAGCGTGGCGCCAGGCGCCACACTCCCTTTATTGCAGGCTTGGGTTACTTGCGCTTCCAGGCCATGTCCCAGTGGGTGCCCTTGCCGGGCTCGAACTGGGTGGAACCGCTGGTCCACTGCTTGCAGTAGCCGCTGGCCGGGAACGGCAGGCACTCGTAGGTGTTGCCATCCTTCGCCAGTACGGTGGTGCCGGCCTTGTAGCTCTGCACGCCATCCGGGAAGACGAAGTCGTAATCACCGTTGCCGGGGTTTTCGCCACCGCCTTCGCCCGGGTTCTCGCCGCCGCCGTTACCCGGCTCGGCAATCAGGGTGAAGCGGTGAGTCTGCTGCAGCAACTCGCCCTTCTTCGGGGTGGCCACGACCACCAGGTCATGTGCGCCGGCTTCCACATTGTTCAGAGCCATGTGGAAGTGCGGGGTGTTGCCCGGAGCAGCTTCCTTGTGAGCGACGGTCTCGCCCTTGGTGTTCAGCACGGTGGCCTTGATCTGGTACTCGCCGCCCTGTGCGATGGCGTTGAAGTGCAGGTCGGTCTTGCCGTCCTTGATCTGGTAGCTGGAGGACAGACCGGTCAGGCTCAGGGAACCCGGAATGGTGGGCTGATCCTTCTGGATTTCGACGCGGGTGACCTTGCTGTCGGCCTTCACATGGATGCCGTTACGGCCGTAGTTCGGGACGATCTCGCCGGCGGTGTTCAGCTCGCCGAGCTTGTAGCCGTAGTCGCCGGCGTTGACCTTCTTGGCCAGCAGGAAGGGCCAGGTGTTGGCCTGGGCCTGTTCGGCGTTGGCGATCTTCAGCTCGACGGTGCTCAGCTGGCTGCTCTTGTCGAAGGCGCGCAGGGTGACGGTGTCACCGATGTTCAGTTGCTCCGGCTGAACGGCACCGATCAGGTTCCACTCCGGGGCGGGCGGCGGGGTTTCGCCACCACCGGCCTGGTCGTTGTCGATGTTCACGTCGATGGCCTGGTAGAAGGTGGCGTCGGTGTCGCCTACGCGCCAGGTGGCGAGAATCACGTGGTAGCCGCTGCGGTCAGCCGGCACATTCACCCGGTGAACGGATCGGCCATTGCGCTGCGGAGTCTCGTGGACGCCAGGTGTGAACTGCTCGTGAGCGATCGGCGTGGCTTCGAAGGAATCGCGGGTCAGCGGCTGGTTGGGGTTCCAATCCTTCTTGGTGATGTAGAACTGCCAGTAGGCAGTCGCGTGACCCTGGGTGTAGAACCAGGTGAAGTCCTGCATGCCGGGCTTGATGGTGGTCTTGTGCCAGCGGGTGGCGGTCTGCTCGTTCAGCTCGCTGAAGCGCTGGAGGCCGCCTGCTGCGATGGTGCCTTCTGCCGGGCCACACTCCTGGAAGGTGCCGCCGCACCACTTGCCGTTCAGGTGATGGTTGACTGCAGGGGTGTACTCAACGCTCTGGGGTTCGTACTGGACACCACCGCATTTGGCGTTCAGGCTGCCGCCATTGGAGGCGCACATGAAGGAGCGGGATTGCGGGCTTTCGATGTAGCCGTGGGCGATGGCCTGCTGGGAGGCCAGGGTGGCGAGGCCGATGGCCAGGGCCAGGGGGAGTTTGCGAAGGCTCTGCTTGCGCATGCGTTGAAGGTCCTTATGGATAGGTCTTAAAGGAGCCCTCGATGCAGGCGTGGGGTCGATGGGGTCTTCTCCTGCCCCTGCATCTCGGGACTGGGGTCAGAATGGCGCCGCGGTCGGGCTGCTCCCATGGGACGAGTCCGAAAGCCGCTCGGCCGCTCAGGATTGCGGGTATGGGGGAGGGAAGGCAGCGCCGCCAGTGGCGCGGCGGCGCGCAGAGAGCGGGACGCAGGGGCTATTTGATCGCCTGGTCCTCGATACGGTCGGCGTCGAACAGGGTTTCCAGCTCGGCCCGGGCCTCGCGGGCGGTCTGCAGCATGGCGGCCGCGTCACCGTGGACCTTGTACTGGGCAGCCAGGACCTCCTCGTCATGGCGCCGGAAACGGCAGATGCGCGCCTCGGCCTGCTCCGGCGGCAGGCCCATGCCGAGGAGGATCTGCCGGGCCATCTCCAGGCTGGAATAGAAAGTCTCGCGCACCGGCATGGCGCCCAGGTCGAGCAACTGGTGCACGTGCTGGCGGTCCCGGGCGCGGGAGATGATTTTCAGATGCGGGTAGAGCCGGTGCACCAGCTCGGTGGTGCGCAGGGTCGTCGCCGGATCATCGGTGGCGATGACGAAGAACTCGGCCTTGTCCACCTTGGCCGCACGGAGGATCTCGGGGCGCAGCGGGTCGCCGTAGAAGATCGGGATGCGGCCCAGGCTGCGGGACAGCTCGATGGTTTCCACCGAGGTGTCCAGCGCCAGGAAGGGCACGCGCTGGGCGTGCAGCACACGGGCGATGATCTGGCCCATGCGCCCGGTGCCGGCAATCACCACGCGGGGAGCATCGCTCTCGATGCGCTGGTATTCCTCGGGCACTTCCACCGGCGCCGGGGCGGCCTGGGAGAAACGGCTCACCAGCAGGATCAGCAGCGGTGTCATGGCCATGGACAGGGTGATGGCCAGCACCAGGTAGCCATGCAGGTCGGCATCCACCAGGGCGTGCTCGCGGGCGATCTTGAACACCACGAAGGCGAACTCACCGCCGGCTGCCAGCACCACCGCCAGACGCAGTGCGCTCTGCCGCACCAGTTGGCCCGCCATGCGTGCCAACAGGTACAGCACCGGGAACTTGCAGGCCAGCAGCAGCAGGGTGAGGGCCACCACCAGCAGCGGCTGGCGTAGCAGCAGGCCGAGGTCGGTGCTCATGCCCACGCTGATGAAGAACAGGCCGAGCAGCAGACCCTTGAAGGGTTCGATCTGCGCTTCCAACTCGTGGCGGTACTCCGAATCGGCCAGCAGCAGGCCGGCGAGGAAGGCGCCCAGGGCCATGGACACGCCGGTTTTCTCCATCAGCCAGGCCGTGCCGATCACCACCAGCAGGGCGGTAGCGGTGGACACCTCCTGCAGGCCGGTGCGGGCCACCACGCGGAACACCGGGCGCAGCAGGTAGCGGCCGCCGATGATCACCAGACCGATGCTGCCCACCACCTCGGCGAGGTGGAGCAGACCGCCGCCGTCCTGCTCCGGCGTGGCCGAGCCGCTGAGCAGCGGCACCAGGGCGATCAGCGGGATCGCGGCGATGTCCTGGAACAGCAGGATGGCGAATGCCAGGCGTCCATGGGGGCTGGTCAGCTCCTTGCGCTCGGCGAGGATCTGCAGGCCGAACGCCGTGGACGACAGCGCCAGGCCCAGGCCGAGCACCATCGAGGCCTGCCAGCTCTGGGCGAAACCGAACGCGGCCACACTGCCGATCAGTGCGCCGGTCAGCAGCACCTGGGCCAGGCCGACGCCGAACACCGAGCGCCGCATCACCCACAAGCGCTTGGGCGACAGCTCCAGGCCGATGATGAACAGCAACAGCACCACCCCCAGTTCGGACAGTGTGGCGACGCTCTGCGGGTCATTCACCAGCCCGAGCACGGACGGGCCGATGAACAGACCGGCAAACAGATAACCGAGCACCGCGCCCAGTTGCAGGCGACGGGCAAGCGGAACGGCGAGGACGGCGGCGAGCAGGAAGATGACGGCGACCTGCAACGAGCTGCCTTCATGGGGCATGGCGGAATCCTTGGTAAAGCGGGAACGGTGCCTACAGGCAGGTGGAGGGCAAGGATAGGGGCGGCGAGGGAGGCTGTCACCGTTCCATGCGCCGTAGAGAGCTCGACACCCGTGTCATCACCGTAGGAACACCTACCTGGACGGACTCGGCTGAGGTCTGGCCAGGTGCGTTGGGCGTTAGCGGCAGAGCGGCTCACCAGGAGTCATAGGGAATGCCGTGCTGCTCGATGTAGGCCTTGCTCGCAGGCTCCAGTTCGGGCCAGGCGTATTTCCCGCCTGTCTGTCCCCGGCTCGGCCCCCTGGGTTCGACCACTCCGACGAAACGGCCGACTTCTTTGGCTTTGAGGCAGGGGCCCCGAAGCCAAACCTTGGTGATGCCCCCAGGCGCCAGACCAATGGAGATGGCTTTGCGGTATTGGATTTCCTCCTCGGTGGAATGGACGCAAACCGTGCGCTGGGGCTTGACCATCTCGTCCCGTACCCACTGCGGAATGGTGATGCGCACCTTGTAGACCTGGGGCTCCACCAGGGATTGCCAGCGCACGAAGATGATATTGGGCAGGTCGACGTTGTTGACCGGCTTCATGGCCCCGCCCCCCCCCCACCAGCCTTCTGTCTTCGCTGCATAGCCAACAATCCCGCCGTATACCCACTCGAATGCCAGGTTGCGGCGATCGACGACATCAATGCTTTCTACCCAGACCTCCATATGCCGTGGCGCGCCTGCGCCGATGTACCAGGTGGGATAGGGCAGGCGTGGGGCGTTTCCGGCACAGCCGCTCAGTGGAAGCAACAGGAGGGTGATCAATAAGCGAAGCTTCATTCCGGGTAACCCTCTTGAGGTCGTTGGTTATAGGCCAGCCGTTGGTTGGCCGGCTTGTTGAGCAGCAGGCCGGCGGTTGGCACCCAGTGGGCGGAGGTATGGATGTAGCGCCCCAGCAGGTAACGCTCTTCCTCGTGGGTCAGGCGATTGCTGATACCCCGCGCATAGGCGAGCAGCTTTTCAGCGATGGGGGCGAGGTCATCGGGCAGTTGGAATGCTGCTTCGGCGGGTAACGCTTTCAGCGGTACTTCGAACTTCACGGCCGCCTCATGCATGGCCTGCAGGGCCACCTTGGACAGGTCACCGTAGACCTTGCGATCCATGGCCACGGCGACCATCCAGCGCTCGCTGGGCACCATACCCCGTTCATGTCTGGGTTGGCCGGTCCGCCAGGCGATGGGCCTGAGTTCGCCGTCGCCCGGCAGACCCCGCCCCATGAGGCGGTCGGCTTCCCGCAGGGCCTGTTGCCAGGCGC
>NZ_LYSP01000045.1:0-47677 GCF_001728945.1 Pseudomonas sp. ENNP23 | reverse complement strand
TGGAGCGCTTACGTACGAATCGGGTGCATAAACGAAAAAGCCCCCGGCACATGCTGAGGGCTTTTGAATTTGGCTCCGCGACCTGGACTCGAACCAGGGACCCAATGATTAACAGTCATTTGCTCTACCGACTGAGCTATCGCGGAACAACGGTGCGTATCTTACTGATTAGAAAGGAGAAGTCAAGCACCTGGCTTGAGCTTCTCCTGCCTTGCTCAGAGCACTTGGGTGATGGCGTGGGTAACGCTGTCCAGGTTGCTGCCGTTCAGTGCCGCTACGCAGATGCGGCCGGTACTGACGGCGTAGATGCCGAACTCGTTCTTCAGGCGCTCGACCTGCTCGGCAGTAAGACCGGAGTAGGAGAACATGCCGCGCTGGCGAGCAACGAAGCTGAAGTCACGCTTGGCGCCTTGGGCGGCGAGTTGCTCGACCATGGCGAGGCGCATGCTGTGGATGCGGCTGCGCATCTCGGCAAGTTCGGCTTCCCACATGGCGCGCAGTTCATTGCTGTTCAGTACGCTGGCTACCACGGTGGCGCCGTGGGTCGGTGGGTTGGAATAGTTGGTGCGGATGACGCGCTTGACCTGGGACAGGACGCGGCCGGCCTCTTCCTTCGAGCTGGTGACGACAGACAGCGCGCCAACACGTTCACCGTACAGCGAGAACGACTTGGAGAAGGAGCTGGAAACGAAGAACTGCAGCCCGGATTCAGCGAACAGGCGGACAGCGAAGGCGTCTTCGTCGATACCTGCACCAAAACCCTGGTAGGCGATGTCCAAGAACGGAACATGCTCGCGCTCGCGCAGGACTTCCAGTACCGCCTTCCAGTCATCCAGTTCCAGGTCGACGCCGGTCGGGTTGTGGCAGCAGGCGTGGAGGACCACGATGGAGCGTGCGGGCAGGGCTTTCAGGTCTTCCAGCAGGCCAGCGCGGTTTACGCCATGGGTGGCGGCATCGTAGTAGCGGTAGTTCTGGACCGGGAAGCCGGCGGACTCGAACAGCGCGCGGTGGTTTTCCCAGCTCGGATCGCTGATGGCCACAACCGCATCGGGCAGCAGGCGCTTGAGGAAGTCTGCGCCGGTTTTCAGTGCGCCGGTGCCGCCTACAGCCTGGGTCGTGACGACACGGCCTTCAGCCAGCAGCTGGGAGTCGGCGCCGAAGAGCAGCTTCTGCACGGCCTGATCGTAGGCGGCAATGCCTTCGATTGGCAGGTAGCCGCGGGGTGCATGGGCTTCGATGCGGGCTTTTTCGGCTTCGGCTACAGCGCGGAGCAGGGGGATACGGCCTTGCTCGTTGTAGTAGACGCCTACGCCGAGGTTCACCTTCGTGGGGCGGGTATCGGCGTTGAATGCTTCGTTAAGGCCCAGGATCGGGTCGCGTGGGGCCATTTCGACAGCAGAAAACAGACTCATGATGCGGCTGCTCGAGGAGAGGGAAGGGTAGGGGGCCTGAGCAACCCCGAGCGTCTGCATTGGGGTTGCGCAATCGGGCCGGTATTATAGCGGTCACGCTCGCCAGGGGCGACATCAAACGCCCGCTTTTCGCCAGTTTTGACGCCCTCTGCGCGAGGGGGTCACATCGCAAGTCCGAGGATCGCCATGTCAGACTTTCAGCTCGTCACGCGTTTCCAGCCCGCCGGCGATCAGCCCGAGGCCATCCGTCAGATGGTGGAGGGCCTGGAGGCGGGCCTTTCGCATCAAACCCTGCTGGGCGTGACCGGCTCCGGCAAGACCTTCAGCATCGCCAATGTGATCGCCAAGGTGCAGCGGCCTACCTTGGTTCTGGCGCCCAACAAGACCTTGGCTGCCCAGTTGTATGGTGAGTTCAAGGCCTTTTTTCCGAACAATTCCGTCGAGTACTTCGTCTCGTATTACGACTACTACCAGCCGGAGGCCTACGTTCCGTCCTCGGACACTTACATCGAGAAGGATGCCTCGATCAACGACCACATCGAGCAGATGCGCCTCTCGGCAACCAAGGCGCTGCTGGAGCGTTCGGACGCGATCATCGTGGCCACCGTGTCCTCGATCTATGGCCTGGGTGATCCCGCGTCCTACCTGAAGATGGTCCTTCACCTGGACCGGGGCGATCGTATCGACCAGCGCGCGTTGCTTCGGCGCCTGGCGGATCTGCAGTACACCCGCAATGACATGGATTTCGCCCGAGCCTCCTTCCGGGTGCGTGGCGATGTGATCGACATCTTCCCCGCCGAATCCGATCTGGAGGCTATTCGCGTCGAGCTGTTCGACGACGAGGTCGAGAGCCTGTCGGCGTTCGACCCGCTCACCGGCGAGGTGATTCGCAAGCTGCCCCGCTTCACCTTCTACCCCAAGAGCCACTACGTCACGCCGCGCGAGACGCTGCTCGAGGCGGTAGAGAAGATCAAGGAAGAGCTCAAGGAGCGGTTGGAGCAGCTGCGTGGCGCCAACAAGCTGCTGGAGGCCCAGCGACTGGAGCAGCGCACCCGTTTCGACCTGGAGATGATTCTTGAACTGGGCTACTGCAACGGCATCGAGAACTACTCCCGCTATCTGTCCGGGCGCGATCCCGGGCAGGCGCCACCCACCCTGTATGACTACCTCCCGCCGAATGCCCTACTGGTGATTGACGAATCTCACGTCACCGTCCCGCAGATCGGCGCCATGTACAAAGGTGACCGTTCCCGCAAGGAAACCCTGGTGGAGTATGGCTTCCGCTTGCCGTCCGCCCTGGACAACCGTCCGATGCGCTTCGATGAATGGGAGTTGATGGCGCCGCAGACCATCTTCGTCTCGGCCACGCCCGGTCCCTACGAGGGGGAGCATGCCGGGCGCGTGGTCGAACAGGTGGTCCGGCCCACCGGCCTGGTGGACCCTGAGATCGAAGTGCGTCCGGCCGTCACCCAGGTGGACGATCTGCTTTCGGAGATCCGCAAGCGCGTCGCGCTGGAGCAGCGCGTGCTGGTCACCACCCTGACCAAGCGGATGGCGGAGGACCTCACCGACTACCTGGGGGACCACGACGTTCGTGTGCGCTATCTGCACTCCGACATCGACACCGTCGAACGGGTCGAGATCATTCGCGACTTGCGCACCGGTGCCTTCGATGTCCTGGTGGGGATCAACCTGCTGCGTGAGGGGCTGGACATGCCTGAGGTTTCGCTGGTGGCCATCCTCGATGCCGACAAGGAAGGCTTCCTGCGTTCGGAGCGTTCATTGATCCAGACTATCGGTCGCGCCGCGCGGAACCTGCACGGGCGGGCGATTCTCTATGCCGACAACGTGACGGGGTCGATGCAGCGTGCAATCGACGAGACCGAGCGTCGTCGCGCCAAGCAAATCGCCTTCAATGAAGCCAACGGCATCGTGCCCAGGGGTGTCCAGAAGGACATCAAGGACATCCTCGAAGGCGCGACCGTACCCGGAGCGCGCAGCAACAAGCGCAAGGCCCAGGCCAAGGCAGCCGAAGAGAGTGCGCGTTATGAGGCCGAGCTGCGCTCGCCCAGCGAGATCAACAAGCGCATCCGGCAGATGGAGGAGAAGATGTTCCAGCTCGCCCGCGATCTGGAATTCGAAGCCGCCGCGCAACTGCGGGACGAAATCCAGAAGCTGCGCGACCTGTTGTTGAAGGTCTGATACCCCGTATCAGTGGGCCGTAGCGCCGGCCCCACTGCCACCGGCCGGCAGACTGCGTGTCAGCAGTACGGCAATCATGCTGACCCCGAGTGCGATACCGATGAAATGGAAGGCATCGTTGTACGCCATGATTGCTGCCTGCTGGTGGGCAATCTCACTCAACTTGCCCAGCGCAGCCTGATCACTGCCGAGTGTCTCTGAAAGCAGGGCCAGGCGCTCTGCGACCTGGGGATTGCTGGGCACCAGTGATTCACGCAGGTAGTCGAAGTAGACCTTGGCGCGGCTGTCCAGCAGAGTGGCCAGCAGGGCGATGCCGATGGCGCCGCCCAGGTTGCGCAGGATGTTGAACAGGCTGGAAGCAGAGCCCGCGTCCTGGGGCAGGATGTACGCCGTGGCAATCAGTGAGATGGTCACCATGACCAGAGGTTGGCCCAGGGCACGGACGATCTGTATCTGGTGGAACTGAGGGCCGGCGAAGTCCGGATTGAGGACACCCGAGGCGAAGCTAGCCACACCGAACAGTCCAAAACCGATTGCGCACAGCAGCTTCGGCGAAATGACCTTCATAAGTTTGGGCACCAGTGGGATCAGGAACAGCTGGGGTACGCCCATCCACATGATCACTTCGCCGATTTGCAGCGCGTTATAGCCCTGGATCTGCGCCAGGTAGAGCGGCAGCACATAGATGGACCCGTAGAGCCCCACGCCCAGCCCCAGGCTGGAGATGCTGCTCAGCCCGAAGTTGCGGTTGGCCAGGATGCCCAGGTTGATCAGCGGGTTGGGTCTCGAGAGCTGGAGGATCACGAACAGGACCAGGCTCACCAGGGCGATGCTGCCCAGCCCGACGATCAGGCTCGATTCCAGCCAGTCCTTGCGGTGTCCTTCCTCTAGGAACACCTGTAGGCAGCCCAGCCCCAGGCCGAGGGTGACGATGCCGGCATAGTCCGTGCGCTTGAGCAGTTCCCAGTGGGACGCCTTTTTCTCCAGGCCGTACATCAGGCCTGCAATCATCAGCAGGCCCGGGGGCACGTTGATGTAGAAGATGTATTCCCAGCCGAAATTCTCGGTGAGCCAGCCACCCAGTGTCGGGCCGATGGAAGGCGCGAAGGTGGCGGTGATAGCGAACAGCGCCATGCCCTTGGCGCGGTGGTGCTCCGGCAGCTTGATCAGTGTGAGCGTGAAGGCCAGCGGGATCAGTGCCCCGCCGGTGAAACCCTGCATGGCGCGGAAGACGATCATGCTCTCCAGGTTCCAGGCCAATGAGCAGAGCAGCGATGAGGCGAGGAAGCCCAGGGAAACCCATACGGCCAGCCGGCGTGCCGAAAGCAACTGCACCAGCCAGGCGGTGAGGGGAATCATGATGATCTCGGCCACCAGATAGGAGGTGGAGATCCACGAGCCTTCTTCCAGAGTGGCTGACAGAGCGCCCTGGATGTCCTTGAGCGATGAGTTGGTGATCTGGATGTCCAGCACCGCCATGAAGGCGCCGAGCATGGCGCTCATCACGGCGATCCAGTCCCGTCGACTGGGCTCGCCGGTAGGGCGCAGCAGCGCGTCAGCGGCCACAGTCATTGATCCTGCTGAATGGAAACCTTCGCCAGCACCGACATGCCGGGGCGGATGCGGCCTTTCAGGAAGCTTTCGTGGTCGAAGGTGATCTTCACCGGGATGCGCTGCACCACCTTGGTGAAGTTGCCGGTGGCATTGTCCGGTGGCAGCAGGCTGAACTGCGCGCCGGAGGCGGCGAACAGGCTATCCACGCGGCCTTCGATCGGGGTGCCGGGGAAGCTGTCGAACACCAACTCAACCTTCTGGCCCGGCTGCATGTGCTCGATCTGGGTTTCCTTGAAGTTGGCCTGCACCCAGATGTCCTGGTCCGGCACCAGAGACATCAGATGGGCGCCTACCTGGACATACTGGCCATTGCGTGCTGCGCGCTGGCCGACGAAGCCGTCGATGGGGGCGCGAATCTCGGTGCGCGCCAGGTTCAGTTCAGCCTGGGCAATGTCTGCCCGGGCGGTGGCGATCTGTGCCTCCAGGCGCTTGATGTCGGCACGCAGCGCATCGGTCTGCACCCGCTGGGCCTTGAGGTCGGCTTCGGCCTTGGCCAGTTGCGAACGGGCCACGCGGGAGTCGGCCGAAAGGGTGGTGACGCGCTCTTCCGACACGTAGCCGGGCTTGCGCAGGGTCTGTGCGCGGGATAGGTCGATCTGGGTACGGCCCAGTGTGGCCTGGCTCGCGGAGACATCCGCTTCACTGGCGGCGATCAGGCTGGACTGCTGGGTAAGTTTGCTCTGGGCCTGTGCCAGCTCGGCCTCGCGGGTGGCCAGGGTGGCCTGGGCGCGCTCGAGGGCGACGCGGAAGTCCGCCGACTCCAGGCGTACCAGCAGGTCTCCCTTCTTCACGGCCTGGTTGTCTCCCACCAGCACCTCTTCTATACGCGCACCGAGCTGACTCGAGACCCGGGTGATTTCGCCCTGGACATAGGCGTTATCGGTGCTCTCCAGGAAGCGCCCGATCAGCAGCCAATGCGCGAAGAAACCACCAACCACCAGCACCAACAGCGTCAGGAAGATGAACAGGCGGCGTTTCAGTGGGGCAGGCATAGGCAGGCTCGAATCTGTGATCAAAGACGCGGGAATCTAGCACTGTTCCAGTCAGGCAAGTAGCCAGTACACTTCGTAAACTTTGTTGCTTATGGGGAACAATAATGGGCTTGGATGATGCGCTGATCTTTACTCGCGTCGTGGAACTGCACAGCTTTACCCAGGCAGCCCATAGCTTGGGCATGCAGAAGTCCACGGTGAGCCGGCGCATCGCGTTGTTGGAGGAGCGGCTGGGCGTGCGCCTGCTCAACCGCACCACCCGCAAATTGCGGCTCACGGAAGTGGGGCAGGCCTATTACGACCGATGCCGGCAGATCATGCTCGACTTCGCCGAGGCTGAGCAGGCGGTCATGCAGTTGCAGCAGGCGCCGTCCGGATTGTTGCGTATCACGGCCCCCATCGAGTTCGGCCAGATGTTCCTGGGCCGGGTGCTGGGGCAGTTCATGAGCCAGTACCCGCAGATCACCGCCCAGGTGGAGCTCACCTCCCGGGAAGTGGACCCGCTGGAGGAGGGGGTGGACATCGCCATCCTGGTGGGCCAGCCGCAGGACTCGAGCCTGATCGCTCGCAAGCTGTTCGAGGCCGGACGGCGTCTTTGCGCCAGCCCGGCCTACCTGGCGGCTCATGGCGTGCCGCGTACGGCCGAAGACCTGGCCCTGCACCGCGCCGTTTTGTTGCCCATCGACTCCCAGCGCTACTGGCCGCTGCTGGAGACCTCCGTGCCCTGCCAGCGGGTGCTGCACTGCAACAACATCACCTTTGCCCGCGAGGCGGTGCTGTGGGGCGCGGGCATTGCCTCGTTACCGCTGATGATTACCGAGCAGGCGGTGCGCCGTGGGGAGCTGGTCGAGCTGCTGCCTGGAGTTCCGCTGCCCAGCGGCGAGATCTACGCCGTCTACCCGTCACGGCGATTCCAGGCGATGAAGGTCAAGGCCTTCCTGGATTTCCTCATGGCCCGGCTGGCCATGGAGGAGGAGGCCGCGTGGCTGGAGCCCGCTGGCTCGCGCCTGCTAACATCGCGCCCTTGACCGTTCCTCTGTATCAGGACCCTCCATGACCACTGTCCGCACCCGCATCGCGCCGTCGCCCACCGGTGACCCGCACGTCGGTACCGCCTACATCGCCCTCTTCAATCTCTGCTTCGCCCGTCAGCACGGTGGCCAGTTCATCCTGCGCATCGAGGATACGGACCAGTTGCGCTCCACCCGCGAGTCCGAGCAGCAGATATTCGACGCCTTGCGCTGGCTGGGCATCGAATGGGACGAGGGCCCGGATGTGGGCGGCCCGCATGGTCCCTACCGCCAGAGCGAGCGCGGCGAGATCTACAAGAAGTACGCCCAGGAGCTGGTGGACAAGGACCATGCCTTCCCCTGCTTCTGCACCGCCGAGCGCCTGGACAAGCTGCGTGCCGAGCAGACCGAGCGCAAGGAAACCCCGCGCTATGACGGCCACTGCATGCACCTTCCCCGCGAGGAGTCGGCCAAGCGCATCGCAGCGGGCGAGCCCCATGTCATCCGCATGAAGATGCCCACCGAGGGCGTCTGCGTGGTTCCGGACATGCTCCGCGGCGACGTCGAGATCCCGTGGGACCGCATGGACATGCAGGTGCTGATGAAGACCGATGGCCTGCCCACCTACTTCCTGGCCAACGTGGTCGATGACCACCTGATGGGCATCACCCATGTGCTCCGTGGCGAGGAGTGGCTGCCGTCGGCGCCCAAGCTGATCAAGCTCTACGAGTATTTCGGCTGGGAGCAGCCCACGCTCTGCTACATGCCGCTGCTGCGCAACCCGGACAAGAGCAAGCTCTCCAAGCGGAAGAACCCGACCTCCATCACCTTCTACGAGCGCATGGGCTACCTGCCCGAGGCGATGCTCAACTACCTCGGCCGCATGGGCTGGTCGATGCCGGACGAGCGCGAGAAGTTCTCCCTGACGGAGATGATCGAGCACTTCGATCTGTCGCGCGTGTCCCTGGGCGGCCCGATCTTCGACCTGGAGAAGCTCTCCTGGCTCAACGGCCAGTGGATACGCGAGCTGCCGGTGGAGCGCTTCGCAGCTGAGGTGCAGAAGTGGGCGCTGAATCCTGACTACCTGATGAAGATCGCCCCCCACGTACAGGGCCGGGTCGAGACCTTCAGCCAGATCGCTCCGCTGGCCGGCTTCTTCTTCGCCGGTGCTCTGCCTCTGGATGCATCGCTGTTCGAGCACAAGAAGCTCTCGTCCGACCAGGTTCGCCAGGTCCTGCAGTTGGTGCTGTGGAAGCTGGAGTCGCTGCGCCAGTGGGAGAAGGACCGCATCACCGGCTGCATCCAGGCTGTGGCCGAGCACCTCGGGTTGAAGCTGCGGGATGTCATGCCGCTGATGTTCCCGGCCATCACCGGGCAATCCAGCTCGGTCTCGGTGCTGGATGCCATGGCGATCCTCGGTGCCGATCTCACCCGTTTCCGTCTGCGCCAGGCACTCGAGCTGCTTGGGGGCACGTCGAAGAAGGAAACCAAGGAGTGGGAGAAGATCCGCGACGCCATTCCTGGTTGAGTGATCGAGTACCGAAGAGGCCCGCCTGATGCGGGCCTTTTCGTATGTGTGGGTAGGGCGGTGGCTTCGGTTTTGCCGCGCGGCAATGGCAGAGACGGGTAAGTGTTTGTTCTGCCGACGAAAAATTTTCGATTCCGATGAAAAAATTTGTTGACGACCTCCAGGGTCGCCCTTAATATGCGCCCCGTCTTCGCGACGAACTCAACGTAGCGAAGCAATCCAGCGGTACTTTGGGGCTATAGCTCAGCTGGGAGAGCGCTTGCATGGCATGCAAGAGGTCGACGGTTCGATCCCGTCTAGCTCCACCAATTTACCGGAATGTGAAGCGAACGCTTCATGTTCGCGAAGGTTAAGTCCCCTTCGTCTAGTGGCCTAGGACACCGCCCTTTCACGGCGGTAACAGGGGTTCGAGTCCCCTAGGGGACGCCACTTTCCAGCAGCGATTGCCATCAGGCAAATCGCGCACCGAAGCGGTTTTCGGGGCTATAGCTCAGCTGGGAGAGCGCTTGCATGGCATGCAAGAGGTCGACGGTTCGATCCCGTCTAGCTCCACCAAATCCGATGCGTACAGCATCAAATCCAAGGCCAGCACTTAGCTGGCCTTGCTTTTCGAAGGTTACTGTCCCCTTCGTCTAGTGGCCTAGGACACCGCCCTTTCACGGCGGTAACAGGGGTTCGAGTCCCCTAGGGGACGCCACTTTTCCCGCTCTGCGGGGTTTAAAGGGTCATTCCGTCATGGAGTGGCCCTTTTGTTTTTGGGCCTGAAAAAATTCCTCCTTTCCCTCGTGCCTTTGGCCGGCTGGCCCTTGGCGGCGGCCTGCGCGTGCTGGAAGATGGCAGCCCATTGGCGGCCGCCGTGACCGGGTGGGTGCTGTTCGCTTCCAAGGAACACGTCGGCCCGGTGTCGGTCGACATCTGGAGTGGCCGGCCCGGTGGGCCGTGGCATCTGCATTGAGGGGATAGAGGCAAATGAGTCTGACGATGGATGTGGTGTTGCGCAGGGCGCGCCCCGTCTTGCCGGTGCTGGTGATCGAAGACACCGCCCTGGCGCTGGACCTGGCCGGTGCGCTGAGTGCCGGTGGGGTCGAGGTGCTGGAGGTGACCTTGCGTACGCCGCGTGCGCTGGACGCGGTCGCGGCGATCCGCAAGGAGTTCCCGGACCTGCTGGTGGGGGCGGGCACGCTGATCCACACCGAGCAGTTCCTGGAGGTTCGCGATGCCGGTGCGCATTTTGCCGTGAGCCCGGGCTGCACCGAGCGCCTGGCCGCCGCCGCCGAGGACTCCGGCCTGCCTTACCTGCCCGGCGTCATGACACCGTCCGAGGTGCTGCTGGCGCTGGAATACGGCTACCGCTCGCTGAAGCTGTTCCCCGCCAACGGCAATGCCAGCGTGAAGATGCTCAAGAGCCTGAAGGGACCCTTCACCGGCATCCGCTTCTGCCCCACCGGCGGCGTCACGCCGGACAACCTGCTGGGCTTCCTGCAACTGCCCAACGTCGCGTGCGTGGGCGGTACCTGGATCGCGCCGTCGAGTCTGATCCGCGCCCGCGCCTGGGACCAGATCACCCAGTTGGCGCGGGAGGCCCGGGAACTGGTGCACAAGGCGGAGCACGGCTGATGAACTGGGACCGACCTGATCCATTCGTGATCGACCTGATCGTGGCGGCTGATGACATCGATGGCCTTGGTCATGCCAACAACGCTGTCTACGTCAGTTGGCTGGAGCGCTGTGCCTGGCGCCACTCCCAAAGCCTGGGCCTGGACCTTGCCGAATACCGTCGCCTCGACCGCGCCATGGCGGTGGTGCGCCACGAGATCGACTACCTGGCCGCCGCCTATGAAGGGCAGGCGCTGCAGATGGGCACCTGGATCGTCGAGTCGGACCAGCGCCTGAAGATGGACCGCTGCTTCCAGTTGATCCGCCCTGAAGATGGCGCGACGCTCCTGCGAGCACGCACCACCTTCGTGTGCATCGAACTGTCCACCGGTCGACCCAAGCGCATGCCCGTCGAGTTCGTCGAGGGTTACGGCCGGGCGCTGCTGCCGGCCGATTGAGCTCATTCCAGGGCGGGCGCCAGGTACAGCTCCGTCGGGCTTTGCATGATGCGCAAGCCACGATGCTCCCCCGGTTGCAGGAGGATCGATTGCGGCCGCCCCACCGGGCCGGCGCTGCAGTACCCCGAAGGTGCTTGCCGCAAGGCCAGCACCTGCTCGCCTGCCGGTATCTCCAGTACCACCGCTTGCCCCGGCACGAGCTGCGCCACGGCCTCATCCCGCAGGTAGAGGTTGATGTCGCAGGCGTTCGCGGCGTTTTCGTCCCGGCGGACTTCCAGTTCGGCCAGAGCGTCTGGCGCAGGCTGCAGCGTGGCCGCAAAGCCGTTGGCGGACGCGGTCAGGCAGCAGGCGAGGGCGAGGCAGGGGGCTTTCATACGGGGCTCACGGTTCTGGTCCTGCGGTTTGGACCACGGACGAGCGGCTTCGGCTCCCACCCATTCAAGGGTTCTAACCCTCAGGGCCGCCCATTACACTACGCGCCCCTCAACACTCCCCCCCTTCAGTACCTATGCAAATCGCCTTGGCACCCATGGAAGGCCTGGTCGACGAAATCCTGCGTGACGTCCTCACCCGCGTGGGCGGCATCGATTGGTGCGTCACCGAGTTCATCCGCGTGTGCGACCGCTTGTTGCCCGCCACCACCTACCAGAAGCTGGCACCTGAGCTGGCCGACGGTGCACGCACCCGTGCAGGCACGCCCATGCGGGTGCAGTTCCTCGGCTCTGATCCGGTGTGCCTGGGCGAGAACGCCGCCTTTGCCTGCGAGCTCGGGGCGCCGGTCATCGACCTGAACTTCGGCTGCCCGGCCAAGACAGTGAACAAGTCCCGGGGTGGCGCCGTGCTGCTCAAGGAGCCCGAGTTGCTGCATGCCATTGTTTCCGAGGTGCGGCGCGCGGTACCGGCGGCCATTCCGGTGACGGCGAAGATGCGTCTGGGCTACGACAGCCCGGAAGTCGCCCTCGACTGTGCTCGCGCGCTTGCCGACGGCGGCGCCCAGCAGATCGTGGTCCACGCCCGTACCAAGGTGGAGGGTTACAAGCCACCTGCCCACTGGGAGTGGGTCGCGCGGGTGCAGGACGTGGTGCGCGTGCCGGTGTTCGCCAACGGCGAGGTGTGGACCCTGGACGACTGGCTCCGTTGCCGGGAGGTGAGCGGGGTGGAGGACATCATGCTCGGTCGCGGCCTGGTTTCGCGCCCCTCGCTGGCCCGGCAGATCGCGGCCGTGCGCGATGGTCGCGAGCCGGAGGAGATGAGCTGGGAGGCGTTCTTCCCGCTGCTGCAGGACTTCTGGCGCCAGGCCCGGCACAAGCTCGCGCCGCGCTACGCCCCCGGTCGCCTCAAGCAATGGGTGGGCATGCTGACCCGGACCTACCCCGAGGCGGTGGCGCTGTTCGCCGAGATCCGCCGGGAGCATGACTGCCTGCGCATCGACAGCCTGCTGGGCTGCGATCTGCTCGCAATTCAGCGGCCGCCCGAAACGTCCAGAATGGCGCCGGTGGTGTAGGACGCCTCGTCGCTGGCCAGTCACAGGATGGCCGCTGCAATTTCCTCCGCTTCGCCCCCGCGCTTCATTGGCACGGCGTGGCGCACCCGTTCGATCCGGTCGGGCTCGCCGCCGCTGGCATGGATGTCGGTGTGGATCACCCCCGGACGAACCGCGTTGACCCGGATGCCGTCGCCGGCCAGTTCCTTCGCCATGCCCAGGGTCATGGCATCGATGGCGCCCTTGGCAGCGGCATAGTCGATGTATTCATCGGGAGCGCCGATACGGGCTGCCACCGAGGACAGGTTGACGATGGCGCCACCGGTGCCGCCGTGCTGGGTCGACAGGCGGCGGATGGCCTGCTTCGCACAGAGGAAGCTGCCTATCACGTTGGCCCGCAGGACGCGCTCGAAGCGGGCTGCGTCCATCGCCTCCAGGCGCATCTGCCGCTCCAGCATGCCGGCGTTGTTCACCAGCACGTCCAGCTGGCCGAGCGCCTCGTCCAGGCGCTGGAACATCTGCTCGACCTGTTCTTCGACGCCCGCGTCGGCCTGGATTGCCAACGCCTCGCCACCCCCCGCGCGTATGGCATTGACCAGCGCCTCGGCCTCTTCGCGCCGCTCCCGGTAGTTGATACCCACGGCGTAGCCGCGTTGCGCGGCGAGACGTGCCGTGGCAGCACCGATGCCACGACTGGCTCCTGTGACGAGCATGACCTTGCACATGATTTACCCCCTTGAAAAGTATCGGCCTGTCCCTATCTAGGGTACTGCGGGATGCCGAAGTCGGGTCCCGCACCCGTAGAACCCTTGCTGATCTATTCAGGAGAACACTATGAGCACTGCATTTTCCCTGGCCCCCCTGTTCCGCCATTCCGTGGGTTTCGATCGCTTCAACGACCTGTTCGAGTCGGCCCTGCGCAACGAAGGGGGCAGCAGCTACCCGCCCTACAACGTCGAGAAGCATGGCGATGATCAGTACCGCATCGTGGTCGCGGCCGCCGGCTTCCAGGAAGACGACCTCGAACTGCAGGTCGAGCGTGGCGTGCTGACCGTCAGCGGTGGCAAGCGCGACAAGGGCGCCGAGAGCAGCGTGACCTACCTGCACCAGGGCATCGCCCAGCGCGCTTTCAAGCTGTCGTTCCGTCTGGCCGACCACATCGAGGTGAAGGGCGCATCGCTGCAGAACGGCCTGCTCAACATCGACCTGGTGCGTGTCGTGCCGGAAGAGGCCAAGCCCAAGCGCATTCCCATCGGTGGCAACGGCGGGCCGGCCATGCTGGAGCACTGATCGACTCCTGGCCGTGCGAAACAAGGGCGCCCGAGTGGCGCCCTTTTTCCTGTCCGGAAATCAGGCGTTGGCGGCCGTCGTTGGTTTGAGCAGCGTGCGGAAAGCGGAGAAGGGTAGGGGGCGGCTGAACAGGTAGCCCTGGTAGAGGTAGCAGCCTTGCTGCTCGAGGAATTCCAGTTGCTCGGGCTGCTCCACGCCTTCGGCCACCATGCCCAGGCCAAGGCTGCGCGCCATGGCGACGATGGCGCGGATGATCTCGGCGTCATTGGGGTCGTTGGTGGCGTCGCGGACGAAGGACTGGTCGATCTTCAGCACGTCCACCGGCAGGCGCTTGAGGTAGGTGAGGGACGAGTACCCGGTGCCGAAGTCGTCCATGGCGAAGCTCACGCCGAGCTTCTTCAACCGGCGCATCTTGCCGATGGTGTCGTCGATGTTCTGGATCACGATGCCTTCGGTGACTTCCAGCTTGAGAACGCGGCGGGGCAGGTGGCTGTCGGCCAGGCTTTTCTCGATGCGTTCGACGAAGTCATTCTGGCGGAACTGCCGGGGGCTGATGTTGACGCACAGGCTGAAGTCGCTCGGGTCAATCAGGCCATCGGCGATCAGTGTGGCGCAGTTGCGGCAGGCTTCTTCCAGTACCCAGTTGCCCACCTCCAGGATCTGTCCGCTTTCCTCCAGCACCTGAATGAACTGGCCTGGCGATTGCGGGCCCAGGGTCGGGTGTACCCAGCGCAACAGGGCTTCGGCACCGACGATGCAGTTGCTGCGGGCATCCACCTGGGGTTGGTAGTGCAGTTCGAACTCGCTGCGGGCGAGCGCCAGGCGCAGGTCGTTCTCCAGGCGCAATCGCTCGCTGGCCGCTTCCTGCATGGTGGAGCGAAACAGTTGGATGGCATTGCGCCCCGAGTCCTTGGCCCGGTAAAGCGCAATATCGGCACGCTTGAGCAGGTCGGCCGGGGTCTGGCCGTGGTCCGGGATCAACGCAATACCGATGCTTGGCGTCACCTGCAGGTGGTGGCCGTCCAGCAGCATCGGCTCGGCCAGCAGTTTGCGCAGCTTGTCGGCGATAAGGCGGACCTGGCGCGTCACGTCCGAGCGCTTGCCCTCCAGGCCGCTGAGCAGCACCACGAACTCGTCACCGCCCAGGCGTGCCACGGTGTCTTCCAGGCGCACGCTGGCTTCGAGGCGCGCGGTGACCATCTTCAGCACGGCGTCGCCCACCGGGTGGCCGAGGGAGTCGTTGATGTGCTTGAAGTGATCCAGGTCGAGGAAGAGCAGGGCGCCGCGCAGGCCGTGTCGCTTGAGCAGGGCGATCTGCTGGGTGAGGCGGTCCATCAACAGGGCGCGGTTGGGCAGGTTGGTCAGCGGGTCGTGGTAGGCCAGGTGGTGGATCTGCGCTTGAGCGTCCTTCAGGGCGCTGATATCCCGCGCGGTGAGCAGCAGGCAGGCCTTGCCGTCCAGCTCGATGCGCTCCACCGACACTTCCACCGTCTTGGTGTGTCCGTCGCGGTGGCGACCGACCATTTCCAGGTGCAGCGCGCGGCCGTCCCGGTCCAGCACTTCCAGCAGCCGGCGGCGCTCGGCCGGGTCCGACCAGATCTGCATCTCGCCGGCGGTACGGCCGATCACCTCCTCCGCGCTGTAGCCGGTGAGGCGGCAGAAGCCTTCGTTGACCTCGATGTAGCGGCCGCTTTCCAGGTCGGTGATGGTGATGGCATCCGGCGAGCTGTGGAATGCTTTGGCGAATTTCTCCTGACTGGCCTTGAGCGCGGATTCCGCCTGCTTGCGCTCGGTCACGTCGCGGAAGGTGGTAGTGATGCACAGCTGCCGTTCGACGCGGATAAAGCGGCTGGAGACCACGCAGGTGATCGGTTTGCCGGAGCGCTTGAGGTAGTGGGCCTCGACATTGTCCAGGCTCTTTTCCCGCATCAACTGGGCGGAGAGTTGCTCGCGTTGCTCCAGGTCGGCCCAGAAATGGATCTCGGGGGCGCGACGGCCGACGATCTCTTCCGGTTTCCAGCCGAATACCTCGGTGAAGCTGGGGTTGATCTCGATGAAGGCGCCGTCGCGCAGGCGGGTGACGCAGATCGGGTCCGGGCTGGCCTGGAACAGGGTGGAGAACTTCTCCTCCGAGGCCGCCAGGCGCTGCTCGCGGCGCACGCGCTCGGTGATGTCCATGAGCGTGCCCGCCATGCGCAGCGGGGCCCCGTTGGCGTCGTAGTAGAGCTTGGCGGTGCTCTCCAGATAATGCACCTCACCATTGGCGAAGCGTGAGCGGTAGATCAGCTCATAGCGCGTCTGGCGGCCGTCCTGCAGGTCCTGATAGGCCTTGCGCATCGTGCGGCGGTCCTCGGCGGGAACGCTGGCGAAGAACAGGTGGAAGTCGCCGTCGAAGGGCTCCGGTGGCAGCCCGTGGAGGGCGGAGGCGCGCGCCGAGCCATGCAGCCGCCCGCTGGGGATGTGCCAATCCCAGGTGCCCAGGTCCGCTGACTCCAGGGCCAGGGCCAGGCGTTCCTGGCTGTCGCGCAGGGCGCGCTCCTGGGCGCGCACTGTGGTGATATCGCGCACGGTGAGGACCAGGCAGTCGCGCCCCTGCAATTGAATCTGGTCGCCGTAGATCAGGTTGGTGCTGGTGGTGCCGTCGCGGTGGCGGAGTTCCACTTCCACGCCCATCAGCCGGCCATTCTCGTCTTGGCTGAGCAGCATCTGCCGGCGTTGCTCGGGGTCGATCCACAAGCCCAGCTCTGCAGAGGTGCGCCCAATGGTCTCGGCGTTGGTCCAGCCGAACTGGCGGGCGAAGCTGGGGTTGGCCTCGATGAACAGCCCGCTCTCGCGCTCGGTGATGACGATGGCGTCCGGCGAGCTGTGGAAGGCCTTGGCGAACTTCTCCTCGCTGGTGCGCAGCGCGGCTTCGGCCTGCCGACGCTTCGTGGTGTCGAGGAAGGTGCTGATGAAGAAGGCCTCGCCGTCCAGCTCCACGTACTGGGTGGACAGCACGCCGTCGAGCAGGCGGCCGGCGCGGGTGCGCATCTGCACTTCCTGCACCACGGGTTCGCTGGAGCCGGGGCCGATGCGATAGAGGTGCTCGCGCTGGCGGGTATCGACCCAAAGGTTCAGTTCCAGCGTGTTGCGCCCGATCACTTCGGAGGAGGGCCAGTCGAACAGTGTTTCGAAGTGCTGGTTGGCCTCGGTGATGCGGCCGTCCTTCACGCGCACCAGCATCACCACGTCCGGGCTGAGCTGGAACAGGGTGGAGAAGCGCCGTTGCGAGCTGGCCAGGGCTTCGTCACGTTCCTGCTGGGTGGTGACGTCACGGATCACGCCGATAACGTGGCGACGGCCATCGTCGTCCTGCTGCAGGCTGCCGCTGATCTCCAACCAGTGCAGGCTGCCGTCGGGCCAGCGAATGCGGTGCCGGTAGGCGTGGGAAATGGGGCGGTTCTCCAGCACCAGCCTGAACAGGTCGATGATCCGGTCGCGGTCGTCCGCCGGGATCAGTTCCATGTAGTCGACCCGCTGCGCCAAAGGTACCCGGGGGTCGAAGCCGAACAATGCCTGGGCGCCCCGTGACCAGTTGACCCGGCCGCTGGCCAGGTCCCAGTCCCACGCCCCCAGTCGCGCGCCGTTAAGCGCGGCGATCAGGCGCGGGGCGTCCTGCCAGCTCTGTTCGAACTCGACCGGGTCCAGGGCGGGTATGAAGGGCAGCGGGGGGCTATCGGAAGATTGGGTCATGGCGCCTGGGTCTGTCAGGAGGGTACGAATTGGCGCGGTTGAGGCCTGGAACCGAGGCAGGCATGGGAAGGCCTTTTCTTATCGTTATGGCCTTCACGTTAGCCCCAGCCCCCCGGATCAGGCAAGCGGGGCGCGCTGCCCATCCAGCAGGACCATGAAAGCCCGGGCGGCGTTGGAGAGGGTGCGGTCGGTATGGAAGATATAGCCGAGCTGACGGCTCAGTTGGATGTCCTGCAGCGGCAGGCGCACCACCTGCTCGTCGAGCATGGTGCGCGGCAGCACGCTCCAGGCCAGGCCGATGGAAACCATCATCTTGATGGTCTCCAGGTAGTTGGTGCTCATGGCGATGTTCGGCGTCAGGCCTTCCGCCTCGAACAGGCGGCGGACGATGTGGTGGGTGAAGGTGTTGCCGCCGGGGAACACCGCCGGGTGCTTGGCGACGTCGGCGAGGAAGATGGTCTTGTCGCGGGCCAGCGGGTGTTCGGGGGCGGCGACGAAGTCGAGGGCGTCGTCCCACACCGGCACGGCCTGGACCGGGTCGGCGGTCTCCGGGGCCAGGGTGATCACCGCCAGCTCGGCGCGGCCGTGGAGGATCTCCTCATAGGCCACTTCGGAGTCGAGGAACTGGATGTCCAGCGCCACCTGCGGGTAGGCGCGGGTGAAGGCACGTAGCAGCGGCGGCAAACGATGCAGGCCGATGTGGTGGCTGGTGGCCAGGGTGAGCCGACCGCTGATGTCGCCGGACAGGTTGCTCAGTGCGCGGCGGGTATCGTCCAGCACGTTGAGGATCTGGTAGGCGCGGGGGAGGAGGGCGCGCCCGGCTTCCGTCAGCCCCACCTCGCGACCCAGGCGGTCGAACAGGCGGACGTTCAGTTGCTGCTCCAGTGAGGCGATGCGCTTGCTCACGGCCGGCTGGGTGAGGTGCAGGCGCTCACCGGCTTCGGAGAAGCTGCCGGTCTCGGCGATGGCGATAAAGGCATTGAGGCTGGCGAGGTCCATCGGTATCGGCTCCTGGCGGCGACGGCAGATGCATCGCGGGCGTATTCCGGTGCCTGTCGGCTTCCGGGTTTTGGATTCCTGTCAGGAATCCTTCGGATAAAAAATATGAATTTGAGTTATTCAATGCAAGCCCCTAGCATCCCCACACGAGCCAAGGGGCCTTTGCAGAGCCCCCGCATAGAAACACGCCGATGAGGAAAGTCCGATGGCTGGCAAGACGCTCTACGACAAGCTCTGGGAATTGCATGAGGTGAAGCGCCGCGACGATGGTTCGTCGCTCATCTACATCGACCGTCACATCCTCCACGAGGTGACCTCGCCCCAGGCCTTCGAGGGCCTGCGCCTGGCCGGTCGCAAGCCGTGGCGCATCGATGCCAACATCGCCACCCCGGACCACAACGTCCCCACCACCACCGCCGAGCGCAAGGGTGGCCTCGAGGCTATCGCCGACGAGGTGTCGCGCATCCAGGTCAAGACCCTGGACGAGAACTGCGATGACTTCGGCATCCTCGAATTCAAGATGAACGACGTGCGCCAGGGCATCGTCCACGTGGTCGGGCCGGAGCAGGGCGCCACCCTGCCGGGCATGACCGTGGTCTGCGGCGACTCCCACACCTCCACCCACGGTGCGTTCGGCGCTCTGGCCCACGGCATCGGCACCTCCGAGGTGGAGCATGTGCTCGCTACCCAGTGCCTGGTGGCCAAGAAGATGAAGAACATGCAGGTTCGCGTGGAGGGCCAGTTGCCCTTCGGCGTCACGGCCAAGGACATCGTCCTCGCCGTGATCGGCAAGATCGGCACCGCCGGTGGCAACGGCCATGCGCTGGAGTTCGCCGGCAGCGCGATCCGCGATCTCTCCATGGAGGGCCGCATGACCCTCTGCAACATGGCCATCGAAGCCGGTGCCCGCGTCGGCATGGTGGCGGTGGACGAGAAGACCGTTGCCTACGTCGAGGGTCGACCCTTCGCGCCGAAGGGCGCTGACTGGGACAAGGCCGTGGTCGCCTGGAAGGACCTGGTATCTGATGCCGACGCCCACTTCGACACCGTGGTCGAGCTGCGTGCCGAGGACATCAAGCCCCAGGTCAGTTGGGGCACCTCGCCGGAGATGGTCCTGGCCGTCGACCAGAACGTGCCGGACCCGGCCGTCGAAGCCGACCCGGTCAAGCGCGACTCCATTGTCCGCGCGCTCAAGTACATGGGCCTGAACGCCAACCAAGCGATCACCGACATCCGCCTGGATCGCGTGTTCATCGGTTCCTGCACCAACTCGCGGATCGAAGACCTGCGTGCCGCCGCCGCCGTCGCCAAGGGCCGCAAGGTCGCATCCACCGTCAAGCAGGCGCTGGTGGTGCCGGGCTCCGGCCTGGTCAAGGCCCAGGCCGAGCAGGAAGGGCTGGACAAGATCTTCATCGAGGCCGGCTTCGAATGGCGTGAGCCGGGCTGCTCCATGTGCCTGGCGATGAACCCGGACCGGCTGGAAAGTGGCGAGCATTGCGCCTCCACCTCCAACCGCAACTTCGAAGGGCGCCAGGGCGCGGGCGGCCGTACCCACCTGGTGAGCCCGGCCATGGCCGCCGCCGCTGCGGTGACCGGCCACTTCATCGACGTCCGTGAATTGATGCAGGCCTGAGGAGCAGAGTCATGAAAGCCTTTACCCAACACACCGGCCTGGTCTGCCCGCTCGATCGCGCCAACGTCGACACCGACCAGATCATCCCCAAGCAATTCCTCAAGTCGATCAAGCGCACCGGCTTCGGCCCCAACCTGTTCGACGAGTGGCGCTACCTGGACGTGGGCCAGCCCAACCAGGACAACTCCAAGCGCCCGGTGAACAAGGACTTCGTGCTCAACTTCCCGCGCTACCAGGGCGCCAGTGTGCTGCTGGCCCGCGAGAACTTCGGCTGCGGCTCCTCCCGCGAGCACGCTCCCTGGGCGCTGGATGAGTACGGCTTCCGCGCGGTCATCGCGCCGAGCTTCGCCGACATCTTCTTCAACAACAGCTTCAAGAACGGCCTGCTGCCGATCGTGCTGAAAGATGAAGAGATGGATGAGCTGTTCGAGCAATGCGAGGCCACCGAGGGCTACCAGTTGACCGTCGACCTGGCGGCCCAGACCGTGACCCGTCCGGATGGCAAGTCCTATGCCTTCGAGGTGGACGCCTTCCGCAAGCATTGCCTGCTGAACGGCCTCGACGACATCGGCCTGACCCTGCAGGACGCCGACGCCATTCGCACCTTCGAAGCCGGCTATCGCCAGCGCCAGCCCTGGTTGTTCCAGGACTGATCAGCCAGAGGAGGCTCACCATGACCACCAGCCAGCATGAGGATGTGGTCCAGCGCCAGTTCGGCAGCCAGGCCACCGCCTATCTGAACAGTGCCGTTCACGCCCAGGGCGAGGAGTTCGTCCTGCTGCGGGAGACGGTGGCGGCTGACGCCGGCGCCCGGGTGCTCGACCTGGGCTGCGGTGCCGGTCATGTGAGCTTCCAGGTCGCCGAGTTCTGCGACGAGGTGGTGGCCTACGACCTGTCCGCCCAGATGCTGGACGTGGTCGCCCGCACGGCCGCCGAGCGCGGGCTGGACAACATCCGCACCCAGCAGGGCGCTGCCGAGCGCCTGCCGTTCGATGACCAGGCCTTCGACTACGTCTTCAGCCGCTATTCCGCCCACCACTGGCGGGATGTCGGTCAGGCCCTGCGCGAGGTACGTCGGGTCCTGCGTCCGGGCGGCGCGGTGTGCTTCATCGATGTGGTCGCGCCCGGCCTGCCGTTGCTGGATACCCACCTGCAGACGGTGGAAGTGCTGCGCGACACCAGCCATGTGCGCGATTATTCACCCTCCGAATGGGCACGGCTGGTCGGCGAGGCCGGGCTGGTACTGACTGCTTCCAAGCGGCAGCGCCTGCGGCTGGAGTTCGCCACCTGGATCGAGCGCATGCGCACGCCGGACGTATTCCGCGAGGCCATCCTGGCATTGCAGCGCTCGGTGGGCGACGAGGTGCGCGAGTATTTCGAGATTGCAGCGGACGGCTCCTTCAGCACCGATGTGCTGGTGCTCTGGGCCGAGCGCTGAACACTGAACACCCCGGCGCCGAGGCGCCGACAAATGAATGACGAGGAAAGCATGAGCAAGCAGATTCTGGTTCTCCCCGGTGACGGCATCGGTCCGGAGATCATGGCCGAGGCGGTCAAGGTGCTCGAGGTGGCCAACGACAAGTACCAACTGGGCTTCGAGCTGGTGCACGACGTGATCGGCGGCGCCGCCATCGACAAGCACGGTGTGCCCCTGGCCGACGAGACCCTGGAGCGCGCCCGCAAGGCCGATGCCGTGCTGCTGGGCGCCGTGGGCGGCCCGAAGTGGGACAAAATCGAGCGTGACATCCGCCCGGAGCGCGGCCTGCTGAAGATCCGCTCGCAACTGGGCCTGTTCGCCAACCTGCGTCCGGCCATCCTTTATCCGCAACTGGCCGAGGCGTCCAGCCTCAAACCGGAAGTGGTCGCCGGGCTGGACATCCTCATCGTCCGCGAGCTGACCGGCGGCATCTATTTCGGCCAGCCCCGTGAGCAGCGCGTGCTGGAGAATGGCGAGCGCCAGGCCTATGACACCCTGCCGTACAGCGAGAGCGAGATCCGCCGCATCGCCCGCGTCGGCTTCGACATGGCCCGCGTGCGCGGCAAGAAGCTCTGCTCGGTGGACAAGGCCAACGTCCTCGCCTCCAGCCAGCTGTGGCGCGAGGTGGTGGAGGAAGTGGCCAAGGACTACCCGGACGTCGAGCTCAGCCACATGTACGTCGACAACGCTGCCATGCAACTGGTGCGGGCGCCGAAGCAGTTTGACGTGATGGTCACCGACAACATGTTCGGTGACATCCTTTCCGATGAAGCCTCCATGCTCACCGGCTCCATCGGCATGCTGCCGTCCGCCTCCCTGGACGCCAACAACAAGGGCATGTACGAGCCCTGCCACGGCTCCGCGCCGGACATCGCCGGCCAGGGCATCGCTAACCCGCTGGCGACCATCCTCTCGGTGTCGATGATGCTGCGCTACAGCTTCAACCAAGGCGCCGCCGCCGATGCCATCGAACAGGCCGTGAGCCGCGTGCTGGACCAGGGCCTGCGCACCGGTGACATCCACTCCCCGGGCACGACCAAGGTCGGTACCCAGGCCATGGGCGATGCAGTGGTCGAGGCCCTGCGTAATCTGTAATCTGTCGGGCCCGCTGCGCGGCAGCGGCCCACTTTTTTCCTGAAAGGTGCAGTTGTCATGAAGCGTGTAGGTCTGATCGGTTGGCGCGGCATGGTGGGTTCGGTGCTCATGCAGCGGATGCTTGAGGAGCGGGACTTCGACCTGATCGAGCCGGTGTTCTTCACCACCTCCAACGTCGGTGGGCAGGGCCCGGCGGTCGGCAAGGACATTGCCCCGCTGAAGGATGCCTACAGCATCGAAGAGCTGAAGACCCTCGACGTGATCCTGACCTGCCAGGGCGGCGACTACACCAACGAGGTCTTCCCCAAGCTGCGCGAAGCGGGTTGGAACGGCTACTGGATCGATGCGGCCTCCAGCCTGCGCATGCAGGATGACGCGGTCATCGTTCTCGACCCGGTGAACCGCAGGGTCATCGACCATTCCCTGGACGCCGGCACCAAGAACTACATCGGCGGCAACTGCACCGTCAGCCTGATGCTGATGGCATTGGGCGGCCTGTTCGAAGCCGGCCTGGTGGAGTGGATGAGCGCCATGACCTACCAGGCGGCCTCGGGCGCCGGCGCGCAGAACATGCGTGAGCTGATCAAGCAGATGGGCGCCACCCACGCAGCTGTCGCCGATGACCTGGCCAACCCCGCCAGCGCCATCCTCGACATCGACCGCAAGGTCGCCGAGACCATGCGCGGCGAAGCCTTCCCCACTGAGAACTTCGGCGTACCGCTGGCCGGCAGCCTGATCCCCTGGATCGACAAGGAACTGCCCAACGGCCAGAGCCGCGAGGAATGGAAAGGCCAGGCCGAGACCAACAAGATCCTCGGGCGCTTCAAGAGCCCGATCCCGGTGGATGGCATCTGCGTGCGCATCGGTGCCATGCGCTGCCACAGCCAGGCGCTGACCATCAAGCTGAACAAGGACGTGCCGATCGCCGACATCGAGGGGCTGATCAGCCAGCACAACCCCTGGGTCAAGCTGGTGCCGAACCAGCGCGAGATCAGCATGCGTGAGCTGACGCCAACTGCCGTGACCGGCACTCTGTCGGTCCCCGTCGGCCGCCTGCGCAAGCTGAACATGGGGTCGCAGTACCTGGGGGCCTTCACCGTGGGCGACCAGTTGCTATGGGGCGCCGCAGAGCCGCTACGCCGTATGCTGCGCATCCTGCTGGAGCGTTGATCGAACCTGGCGCGGGCGGGGCTCGCCCGCGCCAATCGGTCCGATTGCCTGCATACGGGGTGACGGTTAAAGTGCCGCTCCCCGTTTCGCCATAGGCAATGACCATGAGCCCGTCCCTTGAAATCGCCGTGATCGGCGCCACCGGCACCGTCGGCGAAACCCTCGTCCAGCTCCTCGAGGAGCGCGAGTTCCCCGTATCCACCCTGCATCTTCTGGCCAGCATCGAGTCTGCTGGCGCCTCCGTGCCGTTTCGCGGCAAGAACCTGCGCGTGCGGGATGTCGCCGAATTCGATTTCGCCCGTGTCCGCCTGGCCTTCTTTGCCGCTGGAGAGGCCGTTACCCGCAGCTTTGCGTCGCGCGCGTTGCAGGCCGGATGCTCGGTGATCGACCTGTCCGGAGCGCTGGAGCAGGGCGTGGCCCTGGTCGCAGGGGCCAACGACTCGGCCCTGGCGCAGTTGCAGGCCCCGTTCGCGCTGATCAGCCCCAGCCCCTCTGCCGTCGCGCTTGCTAGTGTGCTCGCGCCGTTGGGGGAGGTCCTGACGCCTGAGCGCGTCTGTGTGACGGCGTGCCTCTCGGTATCCAGCCGGGGGCGCGAGGGCGTGAATGAACTGGCCCGCCAGACAGCCGAGTTGCTCAACGCACGCCCCTTGGAGCCGCGCTTCTTCGATCGGCAAGTGGCCTTCAACATCCTCGCGCAGCCCGATGCGGTGGATGGTGAAGGGCATGCACCGCTTGAGCGGCGTCTGGCACGGGAATTGAAGGAAGTTCTCGCTTCGCCCGGGCTGGATATCGCGGCGACCTGCATTCTGGCGCCGGTGTTCTTTGGCGACAGCCTGAGTGTCAGCATCCAGTCCGCTAGGGACGTTGACCTCGATGCCGTTAACGCTGCACTTGAAGGCGCCGATGTACTGGAGTGCGTCGAGTTGGGCGACTACCCCACGGCAGTAGGTGACGCTGTTGGGCAGGATGTGATCTACGTCGGCCGCGTTAGAAAGGGCCTGGAAGACCCGCGTCAACTCAATTTGTGGATTGCGTCAGATAATGTGCGAAAAGGCGCTGCGCTCAATGCCATACAGTCTGGCGAGTTGTTGATAAAACACTATCTGTAAAAGATACTTACCTGAAAATTTGAAGTACTTTTCTAGCTTGACAATACTGATCTGGTTGATCGCTGGCGGGGAAGCGCCAAGCGCGCGTTGTGGCGGCGGTCAATTACCCTCTCGTTCGAGCGAGAAGAAAAGATAAAACAAGGGATTACGCTATGGTTCGGGTTCGCAAACTGGTACTGGCAATTGCGGCAGCTTCGGCTCTGTCTTCCGGCATGGCACATGCCCTCGGACTGGGTGAAGTCACTCTCAAGTCTGCATTGAACCAGCCGCTGGATGCTGAGATCGAGTTGCTCGACGTCCGCGATCTGTCGTCCAGCGAAGTCGTTCCCAGCCTCGCCTCCGCCGAAGAGTTCGGCAAGGCTGGCGTTGATCGCCAGTACTTCCTCACTGACCTCAAGTTCACGCCTGTACTCAAGCCCAACGGTAAGAGTGTGGTGCGCGTGACTTCCAGCAAGCCGGTGCGTGAGCCTTATCTCAACTTCCTGGTGGAAGTGCTATGGCCCAATGGGCGTCTGCTGCGTGAGTACACCCTGCTGCTCGATCCGCCGGCCTACTCGCCTGAAACCGCCGCTGTTGCACCTGCGCTGGCTGCCACCGCGCCGGCTCAGAAGGCTCGCCCGACAGCTTCGCGAGCCTCTGCTTCTGCTGCACAGACCCCGTCTTCAGCGCCGGCTGCTGCCAGCAGCAAGGTTGCGGGGGGCGGTGACTACCGAACCACCAGCAAGGACACCCTGTGGGACATTGCCCAGCGCAACCGCGCCAGTGGCAGCGTCCACCAGGCCATGCTGGCCATCCAGGACCTGAACCCCGACGCCTTCGTCGGCGGCAACATCAACCGTCTGAAGAGTGGCCAGGTCCTGCGCATGCCGACCGAGCAGCAGATCGCCAGCCGTTCCCAGTCCGAGGCAATTGCCCAGGTCGCCGCCCAGAATGCTGCCTGGCGCAGCGGCGGTGCCGTAGCCGATACCGCTGGTCAGCGCCAGCTGGATGCTACCAAGCGCTCGACCGCAGGCGCCGCTCCGGCCAAGGTCGAGAGCAAGGACAGTCTGCGTCTGGTATCCGCCGAGAGCGGCAAGGCAACTGTTGGCAGCGATAAAGGTGCCGCCAACGGTAACGCCAAGGCCCTGGCCGAGAAACTGGCGGTTACCCAGGAAAGCCTGGACACCACCCGCCGCGAGAACGAAGAACTGAAGAGCCGGATGACGGATCTGCAAAGCCAGCTCGATAAGCTGCAGCGCCTGATCCAGCTCAAGGACGACCAGCTCGCCAAGATGCAGGGCGACCTGTCCAAGAAGCCCGAGGCCGCCGCTCCGGCAGCGCCTGCTCCCGCGCCGGCCCCCGCTGCCGAACAGCCTGCACCTGCGCCGCAGCCCCAGGCGCCCGCCGAGGCGGGCGCCCCGGCGACTCCGCCGGCCGGCGCCGCGCCGGACTACAACTACAATCAGGAGCCGGCCGCACCCGATGCGGCCAGCCAGACCCAGAACGAGCAGCCGGCCACAGAGCCGGCTGAAGCCGTTGAGAAGCCCGCTGCCCAGCCGGCCCCGGCCCCGGCCCCGACTCCTGCGCCGGTTCCCCCGGTCGAGGCCGAGCAGCCGAGCTTCCTCGACGAGCTGATGGGCAACACCATGCTGCTGGGGATCATTGGCGGTAGTGCGCTGCTGGTGCTGCTGGTGGTGCTGATGATCCTTTCCCGCCGCAACGCCATGAAGGAGGCCGAGCTGCAGAACAGCCTGGCTGGACAGGATGGCGAAGCCAGCGCAGACAGTGACCTCGACCTGCAGGACAATGCGTTCTCCGGCTTTGATGTCGAGCCCGCTGCGGCGCCTGCCGTCGCGACTCAGGCTGCCGCTGAAGAGCGCGTCACCGCCCAGACCGGAGATGCCCTCAGCGAGGCCGACATCTATATCGCCTACGGTCGCTTCAACCAGGCTGCCGAGCTGCTGCAGAACGCCATCAACGACGAGCCTCAGCGCGCAGATCTGCGCCTGAAGCTGATGGAGGTCTACGCCGAACTGGGTGATCGTGACGGTTTCGCACGCCAGGAAGGCGAGCTGCGTGAGATCGGTGGCGCCCAGGCCGACGTGGATCTGCTCAAGTCCCGCTACCCGGCCATGGCTGCCGTGGCAGCCGCTGGTGCGGGTTTCGCCGCTGCCTCTGCTGCAGATGACCTGGACAGCTTCAGCCTCGACGATCTGACCTTGGACGAACCGGCTGCACCGGCCCAGAAGCCGCAGGACCTGGATGATGCCTTCGACCTGAGTCTCGACGACGAGCTGGATGCGGCGCCTGCAGCCCGTTCTTCTGCCGAAGAGTCCCTGCCCAGCCTCGACGACCTGGACCTGGATGCCGACCTGAGCCTCGACCTGCCGGCCTCCAGCCCGGCCGCTGCCGATGATGACCTTGGCTTTGACCTGGAGCTCGACAGCAAGCCGCTGGCTGATGACAACCTCGCCCTGGGGGACGACCTGGCTGACTTCAGTCTGGACCTGGACGAAGACGCCAAGCCCTCCGCTGTCACGGAAGACGACTTCCTGCTGAGCTTGGACGATGACCTGCCGGCCACTGCCGAGCCCACCAAGCTTGAAACCAGTGACTTCGACCTGCCTTCCGACTTCGACCTGTCCATGCCTGAAGATTCGGCACACGCCGAGCCGCAGACGGACAGCTTCGCCGCCAAGCTGGATGAAGTCACCGCCGAACTGGATCAGCTCGCCGAGAGCCTCGACCAGCCGGCCGAGGAAGCTCCCATCCCGGCACCGGCCCCTGAAGTCGCAGCGCCTGCTGCGGAACTGGAAGGGGACGATGACTTCGATTTCCTTTCGGGAACCGACGAAACCTCCACCAAGCTCGACCTGGCGCGTGCCTACATCGACATGGGCGACACCGAAGGTGCTCGCGACATCCTCGACGAGGTATTGACCGAAGGCAGCGAAACCCAGCAACAGGAAGCGCGCGACCTGATCGCCCGTATCAGTTGATCCATGACACAAGCAGTACCCGCAACGGCAGCCGAAAAGGCTGCCGTTGGCATTTCCAGAATCGCCCTTGGCGTTGAGTACAAGGGTTCCCGCTACCGTGGCTTCCAGCGTCAGATCGCCGGGGTGCCGTCCATTCAGGAATCCCTGGAAAAGGCGCTGACCAAGGTGGCTGGCGGGCATCCCATCACCCTGAGTTGCGCAGGCCGGACCGATGCGCTGGTTCACGCCAGCGGACAGGTCGTGCATTTCGATGCGCCGGTCCCGCGCTCCATGCATGCCTGGACCATGGGCGCGAACATGAATCTCCCCGGCGATATCAGTGTCACCTGGGCCCAGGCCATGCCCGCGCATTTCGATGCGCGCTTCAGCGCCATGGCGCGGCGCTATCGCTACGTCATCTACAGTGACCCGATCCGCCCGGCCCACATGGCCGAAGAGGTGACCTGGAACCATCGCCCGCTTGACGTCGAGCGTATGCGCGAGGCGGCTGCCTACCTGGTGGGCACCCACGACTTCACCTCGTTCCGTGCCAAACAGTGTCAGGCCAAGTCGCCGGTGAAGACGGTCCATCACCTGCAGATCCACGAGCATGGCCGTTTCATCGTGCTGGACGTTCGGGCCAATGCCTTCCTCCATCACATGGTGCGCAACTTCGCCGGCGTGCTCATGGCCATCGGTGCTGGGGAGCGTTCGCCGGCGTGGGCACAGGAAATCCTCGAGAGCCGCTGCCGGCGTACCGGCGGTGTCACCGCGCACCCCTATGGGCTCTACCTGGTAGAGGTGGAATACCCGGAGGAGTTCGAGCTTCCCAAGCGCTACCTGGGGCCGCATTTCCTTTCCTGGATGCCGGAAGACGCAAGCTGACGCTGTAGCAGACCTTTGCTACCATCCAGCAACTTTTTGCCCAGCAGGTGTCTGCACGTTGTCTACCGTTCGCGTCAAAATCTGTGGCATCACCCGTGTCGAGGACGCCCTGGCGGCTGTCGCCGCGGGTGCCGATGCCATCGGGCTGGTGTTCTATGCACCCAGTCCCCGAGCCGTGACCGCAGAGCAGGCAAGGGTGATCATCTCCGCTCTGCCGCCCTTCGTGACGACGGTCGGATTGTTCGTCGACATGCCGGGGGAAGAGCTGGACAGCGTGCTGGCGACGGTACCCCTCGACCTGCTGCAGTTCCATGGCGACGAATCGCCGGATGTGTGCCGGCGCCATGGGCGCCCCTATCTCAAGGCCCTGCGTATCCGTCCCGGTGATGATGTCCCGGCGCTGATCGAACGTTACTCGGATGCATCCGGCGTTCTGCTGGACACCTACGTGCCCGGCACGCCTGGCGGCACAGGCGAGGCCTTCGACTGGAGCCTGGTGCCCAGTGCGCCGTCCCGCCCGGTGGTGCTCGCCGGTGGCCTGACTCCCGGCAACGTCGCTGAGGCCATCCGTCGTGTGCGCCCCTATGCCGTCGATGTCAGTGGTGGGGTCGAAGCGGCCAAGGGCATCAAGGACCCAGTACTGATCCGGGCCTTCATCGATGCCGTGCGCACTGCCGCATGATCGTCTTTCCCCTCACCGTGTCGAGCGGAGGCGTTCGACTGGATGTGACGACGGCGAGCGGGCTGCCGTCCATAACCCAGTTGTCCGCTCGGACGCTCCCCGGGAGCGCCGCGAGCCGGGCCGAAACCAGGTGCTGCTGGCACGTTTGATTGGCGTGGACGGCGGCGGTCGGGGCGAACCCGGCCATGAATTTGATTTCGCTCAGGAACAGGCGCAGCGCTTCGAGCCGCTAGCGTGTGTTCGGGCCTGAAGCTATGGAGAACGAGAGCATGAGCAACTGGCTGGTAGACAAGCTGATCCCTTCGATCATGCGTTCCGAAGTTAAGAAGAGCTCGGTACCCGAAGGCCTCTGGCACAAGTGCCCGTCCTGCGACGCCGTGCTGTACAAGCCCGAGCTCGAGAAGACCCTGAATGTCTGTCCCAAGTGCGACCACCACATGCGCATCGATGCGCGCACCCGCCTGGACATCTTCCTCGATGCCGAAGGCCGGGAAGAACTGGGCGCCGACCTCGAACCAGTGGATCGCCTGAAGTTCCGTGACAGCAAGAAGTACAAGGACCGCCTGGCCGCCGCGCAGAAGGACACCGGTGAAAAGGATGCCCTGATTGCCATGAGCGGCAGCCTCGAAGGCAACCCCATCGTGGCCTGCGCCTTCGAATTCTCCTTCATGGGCGGCTCCATGGGGGCCATCGTCGGTGAGCGTTTCGTGCGTGCTGCCAACGTTGCGCTGGAGAAGCGCTGCCCGCTGGTGTGCTTCTCCGCCTCCGGTGGCGCGCGCATGCAGGAGGCGCTGATCTCCCTGATGCAGATGGCCAAGACCTCCGCCGTCCTGGCGCGCCTGCGCGAAGAGGGCATTCCCTTCATCTCCGTGCTGACCGACCCGGTCTACGGCGGCGTGTCTGCCAGCCTGGCCATGCTGGGCGATGTGATCGTCGGTGAACCCAAGGCCCTCATCGGCTTCGCCGGCCCGCGCGTGATCGAGCAGACCGTGCGCGAGAAACTGCCTGAAGGCTTCCAGCGCAGCGAGTTCCTGCTGGAGCACGGCGCCATCGACATGATCATCCCCCGCCAGGAACTGCGCAGCCGCCTGTCGCGCCTGCTCGCCCAGTTCCAGAACCTGCCGTCTCCCGTACCCACTCCCGTACCGGCCACTGCATGACCCAGAGAACCCTCGCCGACTGGCTCGATTACCTCGAACACCTCCACCCCAGCGCCATCGACATGGGGCTGGAGCGCAGCCGGCAGGTGGCCGAGCGCCTGGGTATCGGGCAGCTTGCCCCCAAGGTGATCACCGTCACCGGCACCAACGGCAAGGGTTCCACCTGTGCATTCCTGGCTGCGCTGTTGCGCAGCCAGGGGTTGCGCGTCGGGGTCTACAGCTCGCCGCACCTGCTGCGCTATAACGAGCGCGTCCAGTTCGACGACGGTATGGCCAGCGATGAGGCGCTTTGTGACGCCTTCGCCGCAGTCGAAGCGGCGCGTGGCGATATCACCCTGACCTATTTCGAGATGGGCACTCTGGCGGCCTTCTGGCTGTTCCAGCGCCGAGCCCTGGATGCCGTGGTGCTGGAAGTCGGCCTGGGCGGACGGCTCGATGCCGTGAACCTGGCCGATGCCGACCTGGCACTTGTCACCAGTATTGGCATCGACCATGCCGACTGGCTCGGCGACACCCGTGAAAGCGTGGCCTTCGAGAAGGCCGGCATCTTCCGTCCGGGCAAACCCGCCGTTTGTGGCGATCTCGACCCGCCGGAGCCCCTGCTGGGCCGGGCTGCCGAGATCGGTGCACCGTTGCTGGTACGCGGGCGCGACTTCGACCTGGCCGAGGCCGAGCAGAGCTGGCACTGGCGTGGCTGCTCGCTGTCCGGCGAGTTGCTGTACTTGCACGACCTGCCTTTGCTGGATCTGCCCCAGGAGAATGCGTCCCTCGCATTGCAGGCCTATGCACTGCTTGGCCTGCCCTGGCAGCCCGAGCGCCTGGTGCAGGCCCTGTCAGCTACCCGGGTGAGTGGCCGACTCGAGCGCCGCAACATCCTGTGGCAAGGCAAGCATGTCTCCCTGGTGCTGGATGTCGGACACAACCCCCATGCCGCCGAATTCCTCGCCGGGCGTCTGGTTGCGCGGCCCGTGGCTGGCCGCAGACTGGCGGTGTTCGGTCTGCTTGCGGACAAGGACCTCGACGGTGTGCTCCGCCCCCTGCACGCGCATCTGGCGGACTGGGCGGTGACTGCGTTACCGTCGCCCCGTTCCCGGCCGGCCGGCGAACTGCAGGCCGCCCTCGATGCCCTGGGGGCTCGGGTGCATGGCCATGAGTCCGTGGTCGCCGCCCTGCAGGCGCAGTGCGAACAGGCCGGGGAGGGGGATGAAATCCTGGTGTTCGGATCGTTCTATTGCGTGGCCGAGGCCCTGGCCTGGCTCGCGCAGCAGGCTTGATAGTTGGGGGTAGCCGTGCTGGACAAGGGACTCAAGCAACGCATCGTTGGCGCCGTGGTGCTGCTGGCATTGGCCGTGATCTTCCTGCCGATGCTGTTCACCCGTGAGGACGAGTTGCGCCAGGTGCAGGTCGAAGCACCGCCGATGCCCCAGGCGCCTGCCATGCCTTCGACCGAGCTGGAGGGCGTCCAGGTCCCCGAGCCCCAGGTCCTGCCGGACGAGCCCGTACCCCCGCTGGACGCCAACGGTGGTGTGGCTCAGGTGCCTACCACGCCCCCCGCCGTTCCGGCGCCCAGCCAGGCGCCGCGCCAGCGGCCGGCTCCGACACAACCCGTTGCAGCCTCTCTGGTCGTCCAGGCCCAACCCCAGGCTGCTGCGACGCAGCCTGCGACGAGGGTTGAGGAGAAGCGCCTGGACCCCAACGGCTTGCCCGTCAGTTGGTCCATCCAGTTGGCCAGTCTGTCCAATCGGGCCAGTGCCGAGAACCTGCAGAAGACCCTGCGCAATCAGGGCTACAACGCCTACATCCGTAGCGCGGACGGAATGAACCGGGTCTTCGTCGGGCCGGTGATCGAACGTGCCGAGGCCGAACGCTTGCGCGACGCCCTCAGCCGCCAGCAGAAGCTGAATGGCTTCGTGGTGCGTTTCCAGCCGGAGAAGGGCTGAGTCGCAGCCGCCGTCGGACCTTTCTGATTCGCGGGTTACCGGAGCCAAGGGCCTCTGTTAAAATGCCCGCCTTTTCCGTTCGTGGGCTGCATACGTGGCATTCACCTGGGTCGATTGGGCGATCATCGCCGTCATCGCCATTTCCAGCTTGATCAGTCTGAAGCGCGGCTTCGTCAAGGAAGCCCTCTCGTTGCTCACCTGGATCATCGCCGGTGCGGTCGCCTGGATGTTCGGGGGGGCTTTGTCGCAGCACCTCACTGAATTCATCGAAATGCCCTCGGCTCGCGTCATCGCGGCTTGCGCCATTCTCTTCATCGCTACCCTGTTGGTAGGGGCGTTGGTCAACTTCCTGATCGGCGAGCTGATCAGGGTCACCGGCATGGACGGCACCGACCGCTTCCTCGGCATGGTCTTCGGCGCAGCGCGCGGGGCCTTGTTGGTGGTTGTGCTGGTCGGCCTGCTCAGCCTGGCGCCGGTGCAACAGGATCCTTGGTGGCAGCAGTCCACGCTGCTGCCGCACTTTCTCATGGTCGCCGACTGGTCCAAGAACCTGATCCTGGGTCTGACCGGTCAGTGGCTCAACGGCAGCGTCAGCCCACCCGGCTGAGCTGCCAGACGAAGGGCGCCACCCCGGGTAAACCCCGTGCGGCACCCAGTATTGGCCTGAACTACTAGCAGGGGTTGCGTCACATGTGTGGCATCGTCGGTATCGTCGGCAAGTCGAACGTCAATCAGGCGCTGTATGACGCGCTCACCGTTCTCCAACATCGCGGCCAGGATGCGGCCGGGATCGTGACCAGCCATGACGGCCGCCTGTTCCTGCGCAAGGACAACGGCCTGGTGCGCGATGTGTTCCAGCAGCGTCACATGCAGCGCCTGGTCGGCCACATGGGCATCGGTCATGTGCGCTATCCCACTGCTGGTTCCTCCAGCTCCGCCGAGGCGCAGCCGTTCTACGTCAACTCGCCCTACGGCATCACCCTGGCGCACAACGGCAACCTGACCAACGTCGAGCAACTGGCCAAGGAGATCTACGAGTCCGACCTGCGGCACGTGAACACCAACTCCGACTCGGAAGTGCTGCTCAACGTGTTCGCCCACGAGCTGGCCCACCGCGGCAAGCTGCAACCCACCGAGGAAGATGTGTTCGCCGCCGTCTCCGGCGTGCATGACCGCTGCCTGGGGGGCTATGCCGTGGTGGCGATGATCACCGGCTACGGCATCGTCGGCTTCCGCGACCCCAATGCCATCCGTCCGATCGTGTTCGGCCAGCGTCACACCGACGAAGGCGTGGAATACATGATCGCGTCCGAGAGCGTGGCTCTGGACGTGCTTGGCTTCACCCTGATCCGTGACCTTGCCCCGGGCGAGGCGGTGTACATCACCGAGGAAGGCAAGCTCTACACCCGCCAGTGCGCCAAGGCGCCGAAGCTCTCCCCGTGCATCTTCGAACATGTCTACCTGGCGCGTCCGGACTCCATCATCGACGGCGTCTCCGTCTACAAGGCGCGCCTGCGCATGGGCGAGAAACTGGCCGAGAAGATCCAGCGCGAGCGTCCTGATCACGACATCGATGTGGTCATCCCGATCCCGGACACCAGCCGCACTGCAGCCTTGGAGCTGGCCAACCATCTGGGTGTGAAGTTCCGCGAAGGCTTCGTGAAGAACCGCTACATCGGTCGGACCTTCATCATGCCGGGCCAGGCGGCGCGCAAGAAATCCGTGCGCCAGAAACTCAATGCGATCGAACTGGAGTTCCGTGGTAAGAACGTGATGCTGGTGGATGACTCCATCGTTCGCGGCACCACCTGCAAGCAGATCATCCAGATGGCCCGCGAAGCCGGCGCCAAGAACGTCTATTTCTGTTCCGCTGCTCCGGCAGTGCGCTACCCCAACGTCTACGGCATCGATATGCCGAGTGCTCATGAACTGATCGCCCACAACCGGACAACCGAGGACGTGGCCGAGCTGATCGGTGCTGATTGGCTGATCTATCAGGACTTGCCGGACCTGATCGAAGCGGTTGGCGGCGGCAAGGTGAAGATCGAGCACTTCGACTGTGCCGTGTTCGACGGCCAGTACATCACCGGTGACGTCGACGAGCAGTATCTGGACAAGATCGAACAGGCCCGTAACGACCTCGCCAAGGTCAAGGCCAGTGCGGTCAGCGCCATCATCGACCTGTACAACAACTGAGCCAGGCGTGGCCCTGGCCACGCCCTCCGTGACACCCCGCAGCCCGGACCCGCTCCGGGCTTCGTTTCTGGAGAGATAGGGTTATGACGCAAGAATGGGAAGCCGGAAGGCTGGACAGTGACCTCGAAGGCGCCTCCTTCGACACCCTCGCCGTGCGTGCCGGCCAGCGCCGCTCGCCGGAGGGCGAGCACGGCGAGGCCATGTTCCTCACCTCCAGCTACGTGTTCCGCACCGCCGCCGACGCCGCCGCGCGCTTCGCCGGTGAGGTACCGGGCAACGTCTACTCGCGCTACACCAACCCCACCGTGCGCGCCTTCGAGGAGCGCATCGCTGCCCTGGAAGGTGCCGAGCAGGCCGTGGCCACCGCCTCCGGCATGTCCGCCATCCTCGCCATCGCCATGAGCCTGTGCAGTGCCGGTGACCACGTGCTGGTCTCGCGCAGCGTGTTCGGCTCCACCATCAGCCTGTTCGAGAAGTACCTCAAGCGCTTCGGCGTGCAGGTGGACTACCCGGCGCTTTCGGACCTGGCCGGCTGGGAAGCGGCGATCAAGCCCAACACCCGCCTGCTGTTCGTCGAGTCGCCGTCCAACCCCCTGGCCGAGCTGGTGGACATCACCGCCCTGGCCGAAATCGCCCACGCCAAGGGCGCCCTGCTGGTGGTGGACAACTGCTTCTGCACCCCGGCCTTGCAGCAGCCGCTGAAGCTGGGAGCGGACATCGTCATGCACTCGGCCACCAAGTACATCGACGGCCAGGGCCGCGCCATGGGGGGCGTAGTGGCCGGGCGAGCTGAGCATATGAAGGAGGTGGTGGGCTTCCTGCGGACCGCCGGCCCGACCCTCAGCCCCTTCAACGCCTGGGTGATGCTCAAGGGCCTGGAAACCCTGCGCGTGCGTATGCAGGCCCACAGCGCGAGCGCGCTGGAGCTGGCGCGCTGGCTGGAAACCCAGCCAGGCATCGAGCGTGTGCACTACGCCGGCCTGGAAAGCCATCCCCAGCATGAGCTCGCCAAGCGCCAGCAGAAGGCCTTCGGTGCCGTGGTCAGCTTCGAGGTGAAGGGCGGCAAGGAGGCGGCGTGGCGCTTCATCGATGCCACCCGGATGATCTCCATCACCACCAACCTGGGAGACACCAAGACCACCATCGCCCACCCGGCCACCACCTCCCACGGGCGGCTGTCGCCCCAGGAGCGGGCCAATGCCGGCATCGCCGACAACCTCATCCGCGTGGCGGTGGGCCTGGAAGACGTGGCCGACATCCAGGCGGATCTGGCGCGAGGCCTGGCGGTTCTGTGATGGAGTGGCGTGTCGAAACCTGCCTCGCCAACAACGGCAAGGTCGCGCTGGTCACCGGCGCGGCCCGTGGCATCGGGCTGGGCGTAGCGGCCTGGCTGCTGGCTGAAGGCTGGCAAGTGGTGTTGTCCGATATCGACCGGGTTCGGGGGTCCAAGGTCGCCAAGGCGCTGGGACCCAACGCCTGGTTCGTCGGCATGGATGTGGCCCATGAGAGCCAAGTGGCGGTGGGCATCGCCGAGGTCCTCGGCCAGTTCGGCCGGCTGGATGCCCTGGTGTGCAATGCCGCCGTTGCCGACCCCCACGGCGCACCGCTGGAAAGTCTTGAGCTGTCGGCCTGGAACCGCACCCTGGCGATCAACCTCACCGGGCCCATGCTGCTGGCCAAGTACTGCGCGCCGTACCTGCGGGCCCACAAGGGAGCGATCGTCAACATCGCCTCCACCCGTGCCCACCAGTCCGAGCCGGATACCGAGGCCTATGCCGCGAGCAAGGGGGGCCTGGTGGCGCTGACCCATGCCCTGGCCATCAGCCTGGGGCCGGATGTACGGGTGAATGCGGTCAGCCCAGGCTGGATCGATAGTCGTGACCGTGCCGAGCGCGAAGCCGTGCCGCTCACCGAGCTGGATCACGACCAGCACCCGGTGGGCCGGGTCGGGCTGGTGGAGGATGTGGCACCGTTGGTGGCCTGGCTGCTGTCCGACCAGGCGGCGTTCGTCACCGGTCAGGACTACCGCGTCGACGGCGGGATGACCCGCAAAATGGTCTACCTCGACTGAGGGGGGGGGCTCTAAAAACGTAGGCGAGGCGGTCAGCGCAAGGCGAAAGCAGGCGAAAAAGCGCAGTTTACGTGCGGTAAATGAGCATTTTGAGCCTGCTTTTAACGCTGCGATGACAACGCAGGTAGTTTTTAGAGGTGCCCTGAGGTCGGGGAGGGGCCTGAACGGGCGGTGGCGCTGGCGCGTCACCGCCCGTTTGCGTTTCAGGGGCGCAGGTCGATGGCCGGGGTGCCCTGGCCGTCGAACAGTTGCACGGGTTCGGCCGGCAGGATGCTCGGGCGGCTGCGTTGCGGGCCCGGGTCGCCGAGCACGCGGATGTCGCTGTACTTCTTGCCCGACAGCGCCGCCAGGCCGGCACGGTCGCGCACCACGGTAGGCCGCAGGAACACCATCAGGTTGCGCTTTACATGACTGTCCTTGGTAGAGCGGAACAGCCGGCCGAGCAGGGGAATGTCGCCCAGCAGCGGCACCTTGGAGTCAGTGCTGGTGATGTCGTCCTGGATCAGGCCGCCGAGCACGATCACCTGGCCGTCCTCGGCGAGGATGGTGCTCTTGATCGAGCGCTTGTTGGTGACCAGGTCGACGGCCTTGGCGGTGACCGCTGCGCTAGGGGCGATGGAGGAGATTTCCTGCTCGATCTCCAGGCGCAGGGTGGCGCCTTCGTTGATGTGCGGAGTGACCTTGAGGGTCACGCCAATGTCCTTGCGTTCGATGGTCGTGAAGGGATTGTTGGCTCCGGACGAATCGGTGGTGTAGGAGCCGGTCTGGAACGGCACGTTCTGGCCCACCAGGATCTCCGCCTTCTGGTTGTCCAGGGTCAGCAGGCTGGGCGTGGACAGCAGGTTGCTCTTGCTGTTGGCCGACAGTGCGGTGACCAGGGCGCCGAAATGGTCGGTCCCGATACCGATGATGGCGCCATCCGGCAGCGCGTCCGGGACCTTGTCGTCCTGAATGGCCTTGAGCACGGTCCCCACCGACAGGCCGGTGTTGCCGAAGTTCACGCCGCCCAGGCCACCGGTACGGCCGCGGGCATCCACGGCCCACTGCACGCCGAGGGCGTCGCTGATGTCGCCGGAGATTTCCACGATGGCGGCTTCCACCATCACCTGGGCGCGGGGCACGTCCAACTGGCGGACGATGTCTTCCAGTGCATTCACCGTGTCCGGCTCGGCCAGCAGCACCAGGGCATTGAGGCTCTCGTCGGCGCGGATGAGGATGTTCTGTGGCTTGCCCTTCTGCTCGGTGCCTTCAGGGGATTTGAGGCCCTCGGAAATCTCGCCGAGGGTGGTCGCCAGGGACTTGGCATCGTTGTGGCGCAGGCGGATCACTCGGGTATTGGCCGAGCGCGCGGTGGGTGTGTCGAGGGACTGCGCCAGGGACACCAGCTTGGCCCGGGCCGAAGGCGGGCCGACGATGATCAGGCGGTTGGTACGGGAATCGGCGATCACCTGGGCGGCGTTGGTGCCCTTGGCCTGGCCCCGGGTGACGGCGTTGTTGAGCACCTCGGCAGCGTCCATCACCCAGGCGTTCTGCAGGTTGAGCACGGTGTAGTCGCGGTCGCCCTTCTGGTCCAGCTGGCGCATCAGGTCTTCGATGCGGGCGATGTTGGCGGCGCGGTCGCTGATGATCAGTGCGTTGGCTGAGGTCACCGCCGCCAGGTGGCCGTATTGCGGCACCAGCGGGCGGATCAGCGGGATCAGCTCGGTGACCGAGGCGTGCTGGACCTGGATGACCCGGGTTTCCAGCGTATCCGGCGCTTGCGGGCCGTTGCCGGCTTCGGCCTTGGCCTCGGCGTTGGGGATGATACGCGCCTGGTCACCCTGGGTGATGACGGTGAAGCCATGGGTGGCCATCACCGAGAGGAACAGCTGGTAGACCTCGGACAGGCTCAGTGGCGCCTTGGATACCACGCTCACCTGGCCCTTCACTCGCGGGTCGACGATGAAGGTCTGCCCAGTGATGTCGGCCACCTGGTCGACGAACTCGCGGATGTCCGCGTCCTTGAGGTTGATCGTCCAGCTGTCCTGCTGGCTGCTGCTGGAGGCGGACACGGGTTCGGCAGCGAAAACGGGGAGCGGGGCGGTCGCGAGTCCGGCGACCAGTACGGCAATACTCAGGCGCGAGAGGGCTGTGGGCATTGATTCATTCGCTTTCCATGGGCTGTTCGGGCGGTGAGTCCAGGGGCAGGCCACCGGATTCTTCCATCTGTTTTCTGAGGGCTTCCATGCGCTCACGCAGCTCGGCGGCATTCTCGTCCTGAAGGCCTTCGAGTGCCTCGATCGCTCCATCGGCGGGCGCTGCGTCCATCACCGGCGAAACGGATGCACGGGTGGTGCGGGTGTGGGGAAAGGTCAGGGTCTCCAGGCGGCCTCCCCGTTCGATCTCCACCCGGTCGCGGTAGACAGCGTGCAAGCGTACGCCGTCGCTGATCGACTCGCCTGCCAGTATCCGCCTCGGCTTGCTGTCGTCCGCGCGGATGATGGCACTGGAACGTGCCGGGTCGGCGTTGATGAAACTGCCCAGCAGGACCAGGCGCAGGTTGGTTGCCGGCGGCGGTCCCTCCTGCTGGATGCGGACGGGGCCGAACAGCCTTTCCAGACGGTCCAGGCTGGGCGGAACTGCCGCCATCTGCGGGGTATCGCTACCGGTAGGGGAGGGGGTGCGCAGCAGGCGGATCCAGTCGGCAGTCTGCCAGGCGAGGCTTAGGCTCATCGCTGCGATCAGCGCCACCCCGACGACGACGGGGGCCTTTTCCTGCAAGCGATATCGGGCACCTGGAACGTGCAAAAGAGAGTCTCCGCGAGGCGAGTCAGTGGTGATTGTGGGGGTATGTCGGGGAAAAAGTGCGTTGATCATAGCAGCACGAATGGATCACGCTGCAAGCGTCCGGAAGATGTACGACCGGCGACGATGTGCTAAAGATAGCGCCGTTTTTTTACGACTTGCCGTGCATCCGGCAGCACAACGAAAAGAATTCGGCAGGGATTCGCCGAACAACCGTCAGACCCCGTGCTAGACGATTCCGGGGTGATTTCATTAAGGCATGACACGGATGAATTCCTCTTCGCTGGACGCGCCGCTACGGCGCCTGCCATTCGGTTTCGCCAAGCGCCACGGTGTCTTCCTTCAGGATGGCGCCGAACCCTGCCTGGCCCATCGCCAGGGTGCCGAGCTGGTGGCCCTGGCCGAGGCCCGACGCTTCGTCGGGCGCAGCCTGCCGTTCCGAGCGCTTGCCCCCGAGGCCTTCGACCAGGCCCTGGCCCAGGCCTATCAACACGATTCGTCCGCCACCATGCAGTTGGCCGAGGACCTGGGCGGCAGCCTGGACCTGGCCGCGCTGGCCGAGCAGATGCCCGAGACCACCGACCTGATGGAGCAGGAGGACGATGCACCGATCATCCGCCTGATCAACGCCATCCTCGGCGAAGCGATCCGTGAGAACGCCTCGGACATCCACCTGGAGACCTTCGAGAAGCGCCTCGTGGTGCGCTTCCGCGTCGACGGCATCCTGCGTGAAGTGCTGGAGCCCAAGCGCGAGCTGGCGACGTTGCTGGTGTCGCGAATCAAGGTCATGGCCAAGCTCGACATCGCCGAGAAGCGCATTCCCCAGGACGGCCGCATTTCCCTGCGGGTGGCCGGCCGCGAGGTGGACATTCGCGTCTCCACGCTGCCTTCGGCCAACGGCGAGCGGGTGGTGCTGCGATTGCTGGACAAGCAGGCCGGGCGCCTCACGCTGCAGCACCTGGGCATGAGTGCGCGGGACCGCGCGCTGATGGAGGAGACCGTGCGCAAGCCCCACGGCATCTTGCTGGTCACGGGCCCCACCGGCTCGGGCAAGACCACCACCCTCTACGCCAGCCTCACCACCCTCAACGACCGCACCCGCAACATCCTCACGGTCGAGGACCCCATCGAGTACCACCTGGAAGGCATCGGCCAGACCCAGGTCAATCCCAAGGTGGATATGACCTTCGCACGGGGCCTGCGGGCCATCCTCCGTCAGGACCCGGACGTGGTGATGGTGGGTGAGATCCGCGACCACGAGACCGCCGAGATCGCCGTACAGGCCTCACTCACCGGCCACCTGGTGCTCTCGACCCTGCACACCAACAGCGCCATCGGTGCCATCACCCGCCTGGTGGACATGGGTGTCGAGCCCTTCCTGCTGTCGTCTTCGCTGCTGGGTGTGCTGGCTCAACGCCTGGTGCGGGTGCTCTGCCCCCACTGCAAGGAGGCCTACCAGGCCGACGCGGCGGAATGCCAGTTGCTGGGCGTCGATCCGGCTCAGCCGGCCACCCTTTATCACGCGCGCGGGTGCAGTGAGTGCCACCAGCAGGGTTACCGTGGGCGAACCGGCATCTACGAGCTGGTGGTGTTCGACGACCACATGCGCAGCCTGATCCACAATGCCGCTTCCGAGCAGGAAATGACCCGCCACGCCCGTCGCTTCGGCCCGAGCATCCGTGACGACGGCAAGCGCAAGGTGCTGGAAGGCGTGACGACCGTGGAAGAAGTCCTCCGCGTCACCCGGGAGGAGTAAATGGCCGCCTTCGAATACATCGCCCTGGACGCCCGCGGGCGCCAGCAGAAGGGCGTGCTGGAGGCCGACAGTGCCCGCCAGGTCCGCCAACTGCTGCGCGAGCGGCAATTGGCGCCGCTGGAGGTCAAGGCCACCCGCACCCGCGAGCAGGCCGTCGGCGGCCAACGTTTCGGCTTCGCCCGGGGGCTGTCCGCCCGTGACCTGGCCCTGGTGACCCGCCAACTGGCGACCCTGGTGCAGGCGGCGCTGCCCATCGAGGAGGCGCTACGCGCTGCGGCGGCTCAGTCCACCTCTTCGCGCATCCAGTCGATGCTGTTGGCGGTGCGCGCCAAGGTACTGGAGGGTCACAGCCTGGCCGGCAGCCTGCGCGAGTTTCCTGCTGCCTTCCCCGAGCTCTACCGCGCCACCGTTTCGGCGGGCGAGCACGCTGGCCACCTCGGCCCGGTGCTGGAGCAACTGGCGGACTACACCGAGCAACGCCAGCAGTCGCGGCAGAAGATCCAGCTGGCCCTGCTTTACCCGGTGATCCTGATGTGCGCCTCCCTCGGCATCGTCGGTTTCCTGCTGGGCTTCGTGGTGCCGGATGTGGTTCGGGTGTTCATCGATTCCGGGCAGACCCTGCCGCTGCTCACCCGTGGCCTGATCGCCCTCAGCGACCTGGTCAAGCATTGGGGTTGGCTGGCCGTCTTGTTGGCGGTGGCCGGCATCACCGCGATCCGTCTGGCGCTGCGCCAGGAGGCAGCGCGCCAGCGCTGGCATGGCATCCTGCTGCGGATACCGTTGGTGGGGCGCCTGGTGCGTGCCACCGACACCGCGCGCTTCGCCTCCACCCTGGCGATTCTCACCCAGAGCGGCGTGCCGCTGGTGGAGGCCCTCGGCATTGCCGCCGAAGTCATCGCCAACCGGGTGATCCGCGCCGAGGTGGTGTTGGCGGCGCAGAAGGTCCGTGAAGGCGGCAGCCTGACCCGCGCCCTGGAGCAGACCGGCCAGTTCCCGCCGATGATGCTGCACATGGTGGCCAGTGGCGAACGTTCCGGCGAGCTGGACCAGATGCTGGCCCGCACTGCCCGCAACCAGGAAAGCGACCTGGCCGCGCAGATCGCGCTGCTGGTGGGGCTGTTCGAGCCCTTCATGCTGGTGTTCATGGGCGCCGTGGTATTGGTCATCGTCCTGGCTATTCTCCTGCCCATCCTTTCTCTCAACCAACTCGTGGGGTAAACGCGTGAAATCGAGCCGTCTACAGAGGGGCTTCACCCTCATCGAAATCATGGTGGTGGTGGTCATCCTCGGCATCCTCGCCGCGCTGGTGGTGCCCCAGGTGATGAACCGCCCGGACCAGGCCAAGATCACCGTCGCCAAGGGCGACATCAAGGCCGTCGGCGCCGCCCTGGACATGTACAAGCTGGACAACTTCGCCTACCCCAGCACCCAGCAGGGGCTGGAGGCGCTGGTGAAGAAGCCCAGCGGCAACCCGCAGCCGAAGAACTGGAACAAGGACGGCTACCTCAAGCGTCTGCCGGTCGACCCGTGGGGCAACCCCTACCAGTACCTGGCGCCGGGCACCAAGGGCCCGTATGACCTGTACTCCTTTGGCGCCGACGGCAAGGAAGGCGGTACCGACGCCGATGCCGACATCGGTAACTGGGACAACTGATGGGCGCGCGCGGGGCCCGGGGCTTCACCCTGATCGAGCTGCTGGTGGTCCTGGTGATCATCGGCTGCCTGGTCGGGCTGGCGGTCTTCAGCACTGGCATTGCCGGGCCCTCGCGCGAACTGAACAACGAAGCCGAACGCCTGGCCGGTCTCATCGGCGTGCTGGTGGACGAGGCCGTGCTGGACAACCGTGAGTACGGCCTGCGCCTGGAAAGCGACCGCTATCAGGTGCTGCGCTTCGACGAGGCCAAGGCCCGCTGGGAGCCAGTGGGGAAGCAGCCCCACACCTTGCCCGCCTGGGCGGAGATGAAGCTCGAACTGGAAGGCGATGCCCTGGTGCTGCCGGGCAGTGCTGCCGATGGGGATGAGAAGAAGGGCAACCCGAATGCTCGGACGCCACAACTGCTGATTCTCTCCAGCGGTGAGCTCAGCCCGTTCCGCCTGGAGATGGGCGAGCGCAGCAAGGACGGTATTCGTCTGCAACTGAGCAGCGACGGCTTCCGCCTGCCTCGGGTCGAGCCGGTCGTGCGTGGACGCGCGGGATGAAAGCGCTGCGCGGCTTCACCCTGCTGGAAGTGCTGGTGGCCCTGGCGATCTTCGCCGTGGTCGCCGCCTCGGTGCTGACGGCCAGTGGCCGCAGCCTGCGCAATGCCGCCCGCCTGGAAGACAAGACCCTGGCCATGTGGGTGGCCGATAACCGTCTCACCGAGATGCAACTGAGCCGCACGCCTCCTGCGGAAGGTCGTGACCAGGGTGAGGTGCAGATGGCCGGCCGGCGCTGGGAATGGCAGAGCCAGGTAGAGGCCACCTCCGACCCCGCCCTGCGCCGGGTCACCCTGTGGGTGGCCCAGCGGCCCGAGCGCAGCGAGCGCGGCAAGCTCGAAGAGCGCGCTGCCGCCCGCTTGGTCGGCTTCATCGAGACCACGCCATGACCCGCCAGCGTGGCTTCACCCTGTTGGAACTGCTGATCGCCATCGCCATCTTCGCGCTGCTGGCCCTGGGCACCTACCGCATGCTCGACAGCGTGCTGGCCACTGACCGCGCCACCCGCGTGCAGGAGCAGCAACTGCGCGAGCTGGTGCGTGCCATGGCCGCACTGGAGCGTGACCTGCAGCAGGTGGTGGTGCGCCCCGTGCGCGACCCCAACGGCGAATGGCGCAGTGCGCTGCTGGGCGAGCGCGCCGACAACGACAGCTTCGAGTTCACCCGCAGCGGTTGGCGCAATCCCATGGGCGCGCTGCGCTCAGGCCTGCAGCGGGTGCGCTGGCAGCTCTCCGGGGAAAAACTCGAACGCCGCTACTGGACGGTGCTCGATCAGGCTCAGGACAGCCAGCCCCGGGTCCAGGAGGCGCTGGATGGTGTCACGCGGCTGCGCCTGCGTTATCTGGACAAGGACGACAACTGGCTGGAGGCCTGGCCGCCGGACGGCGAAAGCGACAGCAAGCGCCTGGAGAAAGTACCGAAGGCCGTCGAAGTGACCCTGGAGCACCGCCGCTACGGCGAGCTGCGTCGTGTCCTGCGGTTGGTGGACGAGCCGCAGGAGCGCAAGCCGGGACCCAACAGCAACGACCCCAACTCGGAAACACCGCTTCCCGAGGAAGGTGCCCAATGAGAGCGCAGCGGGGCGTGGCCCTGATCACCGTGCTGCTGGTGGTGGCTGTGGTGACGGTCGTTTGTGCCGGGCTCATCGCCCGCCAGGAGCTGGCCATTCGCTCCAGTGCCAACCAGTTGCATACCCGCCAGGCGTTGCAGTACGCCCTGGGGGGTGAGGCGCTGGCCCGGGCGATCCTGGTTCGCGACCTGCGCACCGGCGACCCGCGCACCCCGGTGGACCACCCGGGTGAAGCCTGGGCGCGTCCGCTGACCAGCTTCCCACTGGACGACGGCGGTGAACTGGTGGTGCGCATCGAGGACGCCACTGCACGCTTCAACCTCAATGGCGTGGTGCGCCAGGGGCGGGTGAACGAGCAGGGGCTCAAGCAGTTCCGCCGCCTGTTGCTGCGCCTGGGCATCGAGGCGCCCTACGGCGATCGCCTGGTGGACTGGCTGGACAAGGACCAGGAACCGACCGGTGCCAATGGCGCCGAAGACAACCAGTACCTGCTGAATCAGCCGCCTTACCGCGCAGCCAACCGCGTGATGGCGGATGTATCCGAATTGCGTCTGCTGGCCGGCATGACAGAGGCCGACTATCGTCGCCTGCTGCCCTTCGTCACCGCTCTGCCCAGCGACGCCACCCTCAATGTCAACACCGCCGGGGCTCTGGTGCTCTCCAGCCTGGGCGATACCCTCAGCCCCTCCGTGGCCGAATCCCTGGTGGCGACCCGCGGCCGCGAAGGGTTCAAGACAGTGGACGCCTTCCTCGGCCAGCCTGTTTTGGCGGGCCTCGGTCTCGAAGCCCAGGGCCTGGCGGTGGGCAGTGAATATTTCCGCGTGATCAGCGAAGTCCGTCTGGGCGACCGCCGGCAGGTGCTGGTGAGCACCCTGCAGCGCAGCAATGACGGTCGGGTACGGGTGTTGGCACGCGATCTGGGACAGGGCGGAGTGCCGCTCACCCTCAACAAGGAGCAGGACAAACAATGATTCAGACGAGCGTGTTCCTCCCGCCCCAGGCCCTGCAGTGGGTGATGGGTGACCTGGAGGTACGACTGGTCAGTGGGGGCGAGGTGCGGCGACTGCCGTTTGCCGATGCCGTGGCGGCCGCAGGCAGCAACTGGCGGCTGGTGCTGCCCGTGGAGGCGGTGACCGCCTGCGCCGTGCGCCTGCCGACGCAGAAGGCACGCTGGTTGCGCCAGGCCCTGCCGTTCGCAGTGGAGGAGCTGCTGGCCGAAGATGTGGACGGCCTGCATCTGGCCGTTGGGGAGCCCCTGGAGGACGGTCGCCACCGGGTGCTTGCCGTGCGCCAGGCGTGGCTGACGTCATGGATCGACCTGGCAACGGCGAGCGGCGCAGCACCGAGCAGCCTGCAGGTGGACGCGGACCTGCTGCCGCTGGAAGGCACCCGGCTGTTCTGGCTGGACGGCCGCTGGCTGTTGGGCGGCGAGGGTGTTTCCCGCCTCAGCGTGCAGGACGAGGACTGGTCGATGCTGCGTGAAGCCTGTTCGCACCCGTGGATCGGTCAGGCGAGCGCTGACCGGCGCAGCCTGGAGGGTATCGAACGCTGGGAGGGCGTGCAGGACAGCCATGTCGACCTGGCCCGCTGGCAAGGCACCGAGCTGGCGCAAGGCGAGTTCGAAGTCCGCCAGCCCAACCGGCAGTGGGCATTGTGGCGGCCGGCGTTGGGGCTCGTGGGGCTGTGGGCCATCCTGCAGTGCGGCTTCTACCTGGCTCAGGGCTGGCACTTGCGGCACCAGGGGAATGCCTATGCCCAGGCCAACGAGGCGTTTTACCGCGAGCTGTTCCCCCAGGACACCCGGCTGGTGAACCTGCGGGCGCAGTTCGACCAGCACCTGGCCGAGGGCAGCCGCCCCGGGCAAGGCAAGTTGCTGGAAACCCTCGGGCAGGCCTCCGGGGCTTTGCTGGAGGACGGCGCCGTGGTGCGCATTCAGCAACTGGATTTCAGCGAGACACGTGGCGACCTGGCCCTGCAGGTGCAGGCGCCTGGGTTTGACGCGCTCGAGCGGCTGCGCGAGCGCCTGATCGGTGCCGGGCTGGCCGTGCAGATGGGCTCTGCCAGCCGTGAAGGTGACGGTGTAAGCGCACGATTGGTGATCGGAGGATGAGCATGGCCACTCTCAGGGATCGTTTGCATACCCACTGGCAGACCTCCAGCGCGGCAACTCGCTGGCAAGCCCTGCCGCCCCGTGACCGGCTGGCCTTGGCGGCGCTGGGCGGCTTTCTGGCGCTGGTCCTGCTGTACCTCGCCCTCTGGCGTCCAGCCCACAACGGGATGCTGGAGGCGCGTCGGTATTTCGAGCAGCAACGTGCGCTGAACCTCTACATGCAGGCCCAGGCGCCCCAGGCGCGGGCCGGCGTCGAGCGGCCCCAGGCCAGCGTCGAACCCGAACGCCTGCAGGGGCTGGTCACCGCCAGTGCCGCAGAACAGGGCCTTTCGGTCGAGCGCATGGACAGCGACGCACCCGGCCAGGTACAGGTCAGCCTGCAGCCCACCGCCTTCCCCCAACTGCTGCGTTGGTTCGTGGCGCTGGAGGCCCAGGGCGTGCGCATCGAGGAAGCAGGCCTTGATCGTGCGGAAGAGGGACGCGTTGCTGCCCGGCTGACATTGAGGGTCGGTAACTGAGTGCTCCGCCTGAGGGTGAAAGGGCGGTCGCGAGGGCTTTCCTTCACCCCTCGAAAAATCGCCTCAATGAAAAAAACTTCAAGCAGGGTGTTGACTTAGGTGAGCCCTCTGCGTAAATTGCGCGCCTCGCAAGGCGATGGGTGATTAGCTCAGCCGGGAGAGCATCTGCCTTACAAGCAGAGGGTCGGCGGTTCGATCCCGTCATCACCCACCACTCCTTGTGATACTTCGGACGAAAGTCCGGCCGACGCGCAGCGGTAGTTCAGTCGGTTAGAATACCGGCCTGTCACGCCGGGGGTCGCGGGTTCGAGTCCCGTCCGCTGCGCCACTTATTTCCCATCCAGGGTCATGCCCGGGATGAGGCGAAAGCCGAAAGGCAAGCGCCAGACGCTCCAAAGCAAAGCTTCACCGGACGCAAGTCCAAACCGACGCGCAGCGGTAGTTCAGTCGGTTAGAATACCGGCCTGTCACGCCGGGGGTCGCGGGTTCGAGTCCCGTCCGCTGCGCCACATACAAAAGCCCTCAGGTAGAAATACCTGGGGGCTTTTTCTTT
>NZ_LYSP01000044.1:0-54845 GCF_001728945.1 Pseudomonas sp. ENNP23 | reverse complement strand
CGCCGTGAGGAGTTTCGCGCTTGTAGTGTGGTACCCCACAAAAGTCACGGGCGTTAAGCGACGGAACCTCAGCCCTCGGGGCGCCCGCCCCGTGCAGCGAGAAAGGCCAGGAACGCCTCGCGGCTGCTGTACCTCGGCACGTAGCCGAACACCGTCTTCAGCCGCCGGTTGTCCAGCACCGGTCGATAGCGCAGGAAGTCCAGTTGCTCCGGCCCGTAGCGGGTCAGCCGTAGCGGCCGCAGCAGCCCCAGCGCCAGGCGGATCAGCCCCGCCGGCAGCGGCCGGTAGGGCTTGCCCAGCAGCCCGGCGATCTCCGTCAGGGACAGCGCGCCATCCCCGGCGAGGTTGTAGAGCCCGGTGCTGCCGCGCTCCAGGCCCTGGACGAGGATGTCCACCACGTCCTCGTCCCAGATGAACACGAAGCGGCTGTCGTGCCCGCGCACGCCGAGCACGTAGGGCTTCTCGAACAGCGCGGTGATCTGGTTGTCCACCTGGCAGCCGAGGATGGTGCCGGGGCGCAGCACCAGTTGGCGCAGCGGCGGATGCGCCCGGCGCGCTTCGGCCAGCAACTGCTCCACCTCGCACTTGTGGCGGGCGTAGGCGAAGGCATCGTGGCCACGCAGGGGCTGGTCCTCGTCGATCCACTCGGCGTTGTCGGGGTGGTAGCCGTAGGCGGCGCCGGAGCTGGTCACCACCAGGTGCCCGACGCCTGCCGCGAGGGCGGCGTCCAGCACCGCGCGGGTGCCTTCCACGTCGATGGCGTGGAGGGTGGCCTCGTCCATGCCCGGCGGCGGCGTCACCACCGAGGCCAGGTGGACGATGGCCTCCGGGCGCCAGGCGCGGATGCAGTCATGCACCGCCCGGGCCTGACTGACGTCGAGCCAGGCCCGCGCCACGCCCTCGGGTGCCGGCCACTCGCGCACATCGGTGGCCAACAGCGGCCAGTCCGGGTGGCGCGCGGCCAGGGCCTCCACCAGTTGCCGGCCGATGAAGCCGGCGCCGCCGGTGATCAGGACGCGCATGCCGGCACCTCCTCGGGCAACGGGCGGTTGCGCCAGTACGCCACCAGCAGCAGGCCGCTGACCAGGTGCCAGGTGCCCCAGAAGGCCGCCACCAGGGCCATGTTCGGCTCACCGCCGAACTGGGCGAAGATCAGCCCCAGCGCCAGCCCGGAGTTGTGCATGCTGATCTCGATCACCATGGCCCGGCGGTTGGCGCCGTGCTGGCGGGCCAGCACCGCCATCAGCCAGCCGAGCACGATGGCGCTGGCGTTGTGCAGCACCACGATGAAGAGCACCAGTCCGAGGTTGTCGACGAACAGCCGCCAGTTGCCGGCCACTGCGCCGGCGACGAAGGCCACGAAGGCCAGCAGCGCGAAGCGCTTGAACCCGGGCATCGCCCGGGTCGCCCAGCGTGGCCACAGGTTGCCCACCAGCATGCCCAGCGCCAGCGGCAGGCCGAGCAGCAGCAACACGCTCGCCAGCAGGCTGCCGCGGTCCATCGCCAGGGCATCCAGGCGCCCGGCCAGGTAGGCCGCGCCCTCGGGGTTGAGGCTGCTGGTGAGGGCGAAGTTGAACGGCAGCAGCATCAGCGCCAGCAGGCTGGACAGCGCGGTCATGCTCATCGACAGCGCGGTATTGCCCCGCGCCAGGTGGGTCATCACGTTGGACAGGTTGCCGCCGGGGCAGCAGGCCACCAGCAGCAGGCCCAGCTCCAGGCCCGGGTGCAGGTCCACCAGCAGCGTCACCCCGAGGGTCGCCCAGGGCAGGATCAGGCACTGCCCGAGCATGCCCGCCAGCACCGGCTGGGGCTGTCGGAGCACGGCGAGGAACTGGGCGGTGCGCAGCTCCAGGGACACGCCGAAGATCATCACCGCCAGCACCAGGCCGAGTGCCAGCTGCTGGTTCGCGTCGTAGTTCATGCGGGGCGCCTGTCCTTGTCGTTGTGCCGGGCACTCTACCTGCCTCCCACTGCCGCCGGCAGTGACCGCTCCGGCCTGCGCTCATGGCGAATCGCGACAGACTGACGCCGGTCAATGTTCGGCCAGTGGGCGCTGCCTAGAGTGCATAGCCTTTTGCCATCAACCATAGTCCCTGCCCATGGATCGTTCCGAACCACCGCTCGTCGCCATCAACGACCCCGCGCTGGCCTGCCTGCTGCGCGACATGCTGCCGGCCATGGGCATCGTCTGCGAGGTCGTCGAGGACGCTGCCGGCTGCTCTCGCGCTCCACTGTGTCGCTGGCTCAATGACCCGTCCTTGAGCGACGCGATCCGTGTGCGCCTGTTGCTGGACGAGGCCATCGCGGTGCTCGAACGCACCCGCCACGCCTTCAAATCCCGCGAACTCGGGCAATTGCGCCGGCGCCTGGAGGCGGCGCGGGAAGAGTTGTCGCACCCCGCCCCGCTGGTGTAAAACCCAGCGCTGCGAAGGCCCCGCAGGCAGCGGGGGCCGGCTTTGCCGGGCAGGACGAAGGGCCTGCAAGACAAGGCGCCACGGGAGGCCGTTCCATGGGGACGGCCTCCCGTGGCGCCTTTTTTATTGCCCGCGATCCATGGGAGACGCTATGGAGCTGAAAGGACAACTGGACGGCCTGCGCGCACGCATCGGCCTGAGCAACCGCGAGATCGACCAGCGCTGCCGCTACCTGGACTGGCAGGCCCTGGACGCGGAGCGTCTGAACCGACATGCCGAGGCCATGGAGGCCGTCCACAAGGCCTTCGTCGAGCGACTCTACGCACACCTGGAAGCGTTCCCGCCGCTGGCCAGCATCCTGCGCAACCCGGCCACCCTGGCCCGGCTCAAGGCCAGCCAACTGGACTACTACCAGCGCCTGTGGAGCGGCCCCTACGACCCGGACTACGTGATGAACCGCCTGCGCGTGGGGCTGGTGCACCAGCACGTCGGCGTGGACCTGAAGTGGTACCTGGGCGCCTACCGCCTGTACCTGGCGCAGATGGTCGAAAGCCTGCTGGGCGACAGCGACGCCACCCGCACCCTGGGCAGCCTGCTGAAGGTGGTGTTCTTCGACATCGCCCTGGCGGTGGACACCTACAGCGCCGCCCAGCGCCAGGCCCTGGAAGACAGCGAGGCGCGCTTCGCCCGCGCCCTGCGCGGCGCCCACGACGGCATCTGGGACTGGGACCTGGCCCACGACCGGCTCTACGTCTCCGAGCGCTGGGCGAGCATGCTCGGCCTGTCCCGCGACGCCCTCGGCGAGACCAGCGCCGCCTGGTTCGCCCGCGTCCACCCCGACGACCTGCCGGCCCTGCGCCAGGCCATCGACACCCACCTGCGTGGCGACGACCCCTGGCTCAGCCACGAGTACCGCATCCGCCAGCAGAACGGCGGCTACCTCTGGGTGCAGGTGCGCGGCGTCGCCGAAGGGCAGCGCATGGCCGGCTCGCAGAGCGACATCAGCCAGCGCAAGGCCACCGAGCACCAGCTCAGCCATGCCGCCCGCCACGACCCGCTCACCGGCCTGGCCAACCGCCTGCGCCTGGACGAACTGCTGCAGCAGGCCCTGCAGCGCCAGCTCAAGCCCGGCGCGCGGCAGGCTGCGCTGCTGTTCATCGACCTGGACCGCTTCAAGCTGATCAACGACAGCCTCGGCCACGCCGTGGGCGACCGCGTGCTGGTGGAGGTGGCCCAGCGCCTCAAGCGCTGCCTGCGCCCCGGCGACCACCTGGCGCGCTTCGGCGGCGACGAGTTCGTCGTGCTGCTGGACGACCTGGCCCACCTGGGTGATGCCGAACAGGTGGCCAAGCGCATGCTGGAAAGCCTGCACCAACCGCTGCACCTGGATGAACGCACCCTGGTGGTCAGTGCCAGCATCGGCTTCACCGCCCTGCAGGCCGAAGGCCAGACCATCGACGCGCTGCAGGCGGCAGACCTGGCGCTGTACCGTGCCAAGGAATCCGGCAAGGCGCAGATCGCCCGCTTCAGCCAGGACCTGCAGACCGCCGCCAAACAGCGCCTGGAGCTGGAAAGCGCCCTGGCCCAGGCCCTGGCGCGGCAGGAATTCTTCCTCCACTACCAGCCCATCTGCCGGGTCGACCAGGGCCAGCCGCGCCTGGTGGCGGTGGAGGCTCTGCTGCGCTGGCGCCAGGGCGACGCCCTGGTGTCCCCGGCGCGCTTCATCCCGGCCCTGGAGGAGTCCGGCGAGATCATCGCCGTGGGCGACTGGGTGCTGCGCGAGGCCTGCCGCCAGACCCGCGCCTGGCAACGGGCCGGCCAGGCCGACCTGCGCTGCTCGGTCAACCTCTCCAGCCGCCAACTGCACCAGCCGGGCTTCGCCCAGCGGCTGCGGGCGATCCTCGCCGAGACCGGGCTGGACCCGGCCAGCCTGGTGCTGGAGATCACCGAGAGCCTGCTGATGCAGGACGGCGCCGACACCCTCGCCTGCCTGCGCGAGCTGGCCTGCCAGGGCGTGCGCCTGGCGCTGGACGACTTCGGCACCGGCTACTCGTCCCTCGGCTACCTCAAGCGCTTCCCCCTGCACATCCTCAAGGTGGATCGCAGCTTCATCGCCGGCGTGCCCGACGACGCCGAGCTGCGCACCATTTCCCGCGCCATCATCGGCCTGGGCGCCAGCCTCGGCCTGGAGGTGATCGCCGAAGGCGTGGAGAGCTCGGCCCAACTGGACTTCCTCCTCGACGAGGACTGTCACTACGCCCAGGGCTTCTGGTTCAGCCAACCGCGCGATCCGGAGCGCCTGCAGCGCCTGCTGGACGGCGAGGACAGCCTCGCCTGCCTGCACGGCCAGCCCAGCCGCGCCTTCGAGGGGGCCCAGCAATGAAGCGCAACCTGCCGGTCACCGGCCGCGCGGTGGACTTCCCCGCCGACGCCAACATCCTCTCCACCACCGACCTGAAGGGCGTGATCACCCACGTCAACCAGGACTTCATCGACATCAGCGGCTTCACCCGCGAGGAGCTGCTGGGTCGCAGCCACAACATGGTGCGCCACCCGGACATGCCGCCGGCGGCCTTCGAGCACCTGTGGCAGACCCTCAAGGCCGGCCGCAACTGGATGGGCCTGGTGAAGAACCGCTGCAAGAACGGCGACCACTACTGGGTCAGCGCCTTCGTCACCCCGGTGGTGCGCGAGGGCCAGGTGGTGGAGTACCAGTCGGTACGCACCCGCCCCACCCGTGAGCAGGTGGCCCGGGCCGAACGGCTCTATGCCGAGCTGTCCAGCGGGCGCCCGCTGCGCCCGCCGCCCCTGCCGCTGCACCTGCGCCTGCTGGGCGGCCCACTGCTGGGTGGCGTGCTCGGGTTGCTGACCCACGCCGTGCTGGCCCCCGAAGGCGAATGGGCCGCGCTGCCCTCGCTGCTGGTGGCGGTGCTCACCGCCGGCGCCTGGCTGCGCTGGCAACTGCGCCCGCTGGACGCCCTGCTGGCGCGGGCCGGCGCCATCGCCGACAACCCCCTGAGCCAGGCGGTGTACTGCCAGCGCCATGACGAATTCGGCCGCCTGGCGCTGTGCCTGCAGATGCTGGAGACCGAGGCCGGTGCCCTGGTGGGGCGCATCGCCGAATCCTCCCACCTGCTGGCCGAGCACGCCGAGCGCCTGGCCGAGGCGGTCAGCCGGGGCAGCGCCGGCAGCCAGCGCCAGCTGGAAGAGACCGACCAAGTGGCCGGCGCCATGAGCCAGATGGCCAGCAGCGTGCAAGAGGTGGCACGCAGCGCCCAGCACAGCGCCAGCGCCGCCGACCGCACCGACGACGCCGCCCGCCTGGGCCGCGAAGAAGTGCAGGCCACCTGCGAGCGGATCGCCGAACTGGACCGCGAGGTGCGCGAAGCCGGCTGGGTGGTGGAGACCCTGCAGGCCCGCAGCGGCGAGATCGGCCAGGTGCTCGACGTGATCCGTGGCGTGGCCGAGCAGACCAGCCTGCTGGCGCTCAACGCCGCCATCGAGTCGGCCCGTGCCGGCGAGGCCGGGCGCGGTTTCGCCGTGGTGGCGGACGAAGTGCGGGCCCTGGCCGGGCGCACCCAGCAGTCCACCGCCGAGATCCACCGCATGATCAGCGCCCTGCAGAGCTGCAGCGAGCAGGCGATGCAGGCCATGCGCCGCAGCGGTGAACGCGCCGGCGACAGCCTGGAGCAGGCCCGGCGCGCCAGCCAGGCGCTGGAGCAGGTCAACCAGCAGGTGGCGGCGATCACCCACATGAGCCTGCAGATCGCCAGCGCGGTGGAGCAGCAGGGCACGGCCGGCGACGAGATCCAGCGCAGCCTGGAGGCCATCCGCCTGGCGGCCGACCAGAACGCCGCCAGCGGCCAGTGCAGCCACCACAGCGCCGGCGAGGTGGCGGGGCTGGCGGTCAACCTGCGGCAACTGGCGCTGCAGTTCTGGAGCGGGCGGCGCAGCCTGTCGTAGACGGGCACGGGGGCGGACGATCCGCTATGCTCGGCGCCTCGTTCCCGCCCGCCGCCGTCCCCGCCCGCCATGCGCTACCTGCTTTGTCTGCTGCTCCTGCTCGGCACCCCGGCCCACGCCTTCGACCGTGACCAGGTCGAGGGCTACCTGCTGGAGAACGGCCTGCAGGTCATCCTCAAGCCCACCCCGAACCGGGGCCACGTCTCCATCCGCCTGGTGGTGGGGGTCGGCTTCGACGACTTCGCCTGCGACGAGAAGGAGCTGCCGCACCTGCTGGAGCATCTGTTCTTCAGCGGCCTGCCGGGCAACGGCGAGGCCGACCTGGAGGCACGCATGCAGGCCCTGGGCGGCGAATGGAACGCCTTCACCAGCGACAGCGACACCGCCTTCGTGCTGGAAGTGGCCGCGCGCAACCAGCGCCAGGCCCTCGACCTGCTGCTGGCGATCCTCCGCGAAACGCCCCTGGACGAGGGCCGCGTCGCCGCTGCCAAGCGCGTGGTGCAGCGCGAGGGTGGCGGACGCTACTCGCACCTGGAGCGCCTGCTGGATCACCACGCTCTCGGCCGCGGGGCCCACGATCAGCTCGCCGTGGAGCTGGGCCTGGCCTGCGCCGGGCGTCCCTCGGTGGAGGGGCTGACCCTGGAGCGCCTGCGGGAGGTGCGCGACACCTGGTACGGCGCCAACAACATGTCCCTGATCGTGGTCGGCGACCTCGACCCGCGCCTGCCCGCCTATCTCGACCGTCGCTACAGCGAGCTGCCGCCGGTGGAGGTGCGCGAGCACCCGGCGCTGCCCACCATCAGCACCGAGGCCGCGCCGCGCCTGACCCTGCGCAAGGGCCTGGTGGGCAATGGCGCCACGCTGCACTGGATCTTCCCCGAGCCGCTGGAAGACGGGACCGACTACGCCACCCTGGAGCTGCTGCAGGACTACCTGGACTGGGAGCTGTACCAGCAGTTGCGCATCCGCAACGGCCTCTCCTACGGCCCCTGGAGCGACCGCCACGGCTATGGCGGGCAGAGCTTCACCAGCCTCAATGCCGACCTGGAGCGCGAGGACCTCGACGAAGCGGTGCAGGTGCTGCAGGACACCACCCGACGCCTGCGCGAGCACGGCGTCGACCGCACCAGCTTCGAGCGCCTGCGCCGGCTGGCGGTGGACCGCCAGGTCTGGGCCGTCCAGGGCGATGTGGCCCTGGCGGACTACTACTGGGGCGCCCTCGGCGCTTACCAGGACGGGCGCTTCGAGAGCACCGCCAAGGCTTTCGCCCAGGTCACCCCGGAGCAGATCGACAGCACCGTCCGCGCGCTGTTCGCCGAGCCGGGCTACCTGCGCATCGAGGCGCCGCTGCTGACCTACGAGCAACTGGCCTGGCTGCTGGCCGCGCTGCTCGCCCTGCTGGCCCTGGCCGGCTGGTGGCTGCACCGCCGCCTGCGGCGCTGAACTGGCCGTCGGCCCGGCTTCTCAGCCTGCGGCCGACGGCAGTATCCTTCCGCCCCCCGCCTGCCACGCCGCCCTGCCATGACGTTCTGGAAAGACCGCCTGCTCACCCTCATCGCCTTCATCCAGCGCCACCCGCGCCTGGTGGCGCTGTACGGGTTCTGCTCGGGGGTGGGCAGTTTCATCCTGGTGGACCGTGGCGCACGCCTGGCCAAGGTGGTGGCGGTGCTGGTGCTGGTGAGCTGGGTCTGGCTGCTGGCGGAGAACCTGTTCCGCCGAGCCCTCGAGCGCTGGCTGAAGATCGAGCTGCCGCCGGCGCTGACGCGCTTCCTGACCCAACTGATCCACCAGGAAAGCTTCTTCTTCGTGCTGCCGTTCTTCTTCATCACCACCAGTTGGAACAGCGGCCAGGCCCTGTTCACCGGGGTGCTGGGGCTGGCGGCGCTGTTCTCCATCACCGACCCGGTCTACAACAACGCCCTGGCACCGCGCCGCTGGCTGTACCTGGCCTACCACTCCCTGGCGCTGTTCGCCGTGCTGCTGACGGCGCTGCCGATCATCCTGCACCTGACCACGGCGCAGAGCTTCCAGTGGGCCCTGGGCATCGCCGTGCTGCTGTCGTTCCTCAGCCTGTGCAGCGCCATGCGCGTGCGCAGCCTGCGTCGGGGCCTGGCCCTGGTGGGGCTGACCCTGGCCCTGGGCGCCGCCGGCTGGCTGGGCCGGGTGATGGTGCCGCCGGCCACCCTGTGGCTGACCGAGGTGGCGGTGACGCCGGAGATGAACCAGCGCACCCCGGGGCAGGGCGTGGAGCAGATCTCCGCCGCCAAGCTGCGGGCCGACGGCCTCTACGCCTACACCGCGATCAACGCCCCGCGCGGGCTGAACGAGCGCATCTACCACGTATGGCGCTTCGAGGGCCGCGAGGTGGACCGCATCGCCCTCGACATCCACGGCGGCCGCGAGGCCGGCTACCGCGCCTGGACCCACAAGCAGCGCTTCCCCGCCAACCCGGTGGGCAAATGGCAGGTGCGGGTGGTCACCGAGGCCGGGCAGATGATCGGCACCCTGCGTTTCGAAGTCACCGAAGACCCGTTGCCGCCCAAGCCCCGTTGAGCGGATGCGCGGCCCAGCGGCGCTGGGGTGCCGTGGCGGTGGGCTGAAGCCCACCCTACGAACGGTGGCTCGGGGATTGATGCGGTTAGCCGAGCTCACCGCATCCTACGGACGGGGCATGGCGGCGAACGTAGGATGGGCTGAGCTGTGCGAAGCCCATCGCCGGGGTCGATGCGGAGCGCCGTAGCCCGGGCTTCAGCCCGGGAAGCGCCGGGGAACCGGGATCAGCCGAAGAACCAGTAGCAGACGCCGATGGCAGCCAGCACCCCGGCGAGGTCCGCCAGCAGGGCGCAGCCCACGGCGTGGCGGGCGCGCTGGATGCCGACGGCACCGAAATACACGGCGAGCACGTAGAAGGTGGTCTCGGTGCTGCCCTGCACGGTGGCGGCGACCAGGGCGGGGAAGCTGTCCACCCCCTGGCTCTGCATGGTCTCGATGAGCATGGCCCGCGCGGCGCTGCCGGAGAACGGCTTGACCAGCGCGGTGGGCAGGGCGTCGACGAAGCGGGTGTCCCAGCCGGCCCACTCCACCAGGCTGCGAATGCCGTCCAGGCCGAACTCCAGGGCGCCCGAGGCGCGCAGCACGCCGACGGCGCAGAGCATCGCCACCAGGTAGGGCAACAGGCCCTTGGCCACGTCGAAGCCTTCCTTGGCGCCGTCCACGAAGGCTTCGTAGACCGGCACCTTCTTCAAGGCCCCGGCGAGCAGGAAGACCAGGATCAGCCCGAACAGCACCAGGTTGCCCAGCAACGAGGACAGCGCCGCCAGGGCAGTGGCGGAGAGCCCGGCGAGCACCGCCATGAAGGCGCCCAGCAGCAGCGCGCCGGGCACCAGGTAGGCCAGCACCACCGGGTCCCACAGGCGCAGGCGCTGCATCAGGGCGACGCTCAGCAAGCCCACCAGGGACGAGGCGGTGGTGGCCAGCAGGATGGGCAGGAACACCAGGGTCGGGTCGCTGGCGCCCTGCTGGGCGCGGTACATGAAGATCGACACCGGCAGCAGGGTCAGGGACGAGGCGTTGAGCACCAGGAACAGGATCTGCGCGTTGCTCGCCACGGTGGCGCTGGGGTTGAGCTCCTGCAGGGCCTTCATGGCCTTGAGGCCGATGGGGGTGGCGGCGTTGTCCAGGCCCAGGCCGTTGGCGGCGAAGTTGAGGGTGATCAGCCCCAGCGCCGGGTGCCCGGCCGGCACCTCGGGCATCAGCCGGCGGAACAGCGGCCCCAGCAGCCAGGCCAGGCGTTCCACCAGCCCGGCGCGTTCGGCGATGCGCAGGAAGCCGAGCCAGAGGGTGAGGGTGCCGAACAGCAGCACCATGACCTCCACCGAGAGCTTGGCCATGGCGAACAGGTTCTCCACCATGGCCGCCCAGACGCCGGGGTCGCCGCCGATCCAGCGTGCCGCTGCGGCGGTTGCCGCCACCAGGAAGAAGCCGAGCCAGAGGCCGTTGAGCATGGGGGATGTCCCTCGAATCCGATGGGGGCGGATGATAGCGGCGGGCATCGGGGCGGCGCCAGAAGCGCTGCCGGGCGGGTGGCCAGCCGTGGGCTGGACATCAATGAGCCGCGCCGGGCGTCCCGTGTGGAACGCCCGGCGTCGGTTTCGCCTGACCCGGCCCGCCTGTGCGGAAGTACCCCCTGTACCCCTGGGTCATGCCGCTCCTGTCGACGCGGAACAACCCGGCCCCCTGGTCATGTGGCCCCGCCTGCGGGGCCGGTGGTCTGAATGCTCAGTACCCGTTCGGATCACGCCGGAGCTCGTCGTCGAGGATCGCCTTCTGGGCCTCGCCCAGCCAGCGCAGGCTGGCGTGGCGGCTGGGCAATTTGTCCGCCGGCAGGCCCGGCGGGACCTGCACCAGCAGGGCGTAGGCGTTCTCCTTGTCCCAACTGAAGGCCACCAGCAGCTTCTGGTGGGCGCAGTCGGCGCTGTCGCAGAGCTGGCCCACCAGGTACTTGTCGCCATCCTCGTTGACCGCCTGCATGGGCGTGGCGGTGCCGCTGAGGTTCATCACCCAGTCGGGCAGGCGGCTTTCGTCCTCCACCAGGTCCTGCCACGTCTCGCGGCACTGCGGGTCGGTGCCCAGCAGTTCGTTGAGGCGGTACTCGGCGTCGGTGTCGGCGGCCAGCGCCGTGCTGCCGGCGAGGCCGAGCAGCAGGGCGGCGCAGAGTGGGCGCAGCATTCGCATCGGGCCTCCCTAGCCGCGGCGGCGGCCGAAGATGAACGAGACGATGAACAGCACCAGGAACAGCACGAAGAGGATCTTCGCGATGCCTGCGGCGGTGCCGGCGATACCGCCGAAGCCCAGGACAGCGGCGACGATGGCGATGACGAGGAAGGTAAGGGCCCAACTGAGCATGGTGAGTTCTCCTGCGTGGTAGGTAGGGTCAGCGCGCCAGGCCGAGGTCGTGCTGTGCACCGAACGAGGCGGAGGCTTCGTCCTGGGGCGTGTGGGGATCCGGGGTGTCGAGGTCGCTGAGGTAATGGCTTTCCAGCAGCGCGTTGCCCATCGCCAGGGCACTGGCCAGGGCCAGCAGGCTGAGGGTGAGCAGGGCGGCGAATACGAGGGCCAGGGTCCACATGGTCGTGCTCCTTGGGGTCAGAACACCCAGCGCGGTTGCTGCGTCGGTTCGAGGAAGCGCTGTTGCGCCACGGTGTGCAGGTCGTCCGCCGGTGGGGTGGCCGGGCGCTGGTCCGCCGCCGGCGTGGGCACCACTTCGATGTGGGCGGGCAGGTGTTCGCGGGCCTTCAGGGCGCTGCGCAACGGGTGTTCCACCCGCATCGGCAGGAACACCGCGAGGGCGACCAGCAGGCCCTGGTCAAGGAGCGCGAGACGGGGATGTGGACGGTTCATGCCGGTTCTCCTCCCTGCACAGGTGGCGGACGGGGCCGCCTCAGGCCATGGACTGCTTGAGGCTGCGCATGCGGTCGTGGCAGGCGCGGACCTTGGGCATTTCCACCGCGATCAGCTCGCGGACATTGGGTTCGGCGGTTTCCAGGGCATCCTCGAAGGCTTGCAGGATGCGGTCCTCGGCCTGCTCCAGTTGGCCGACGTAGGCGGCGTGCTCGTCCTTGGCCAGGGCGGCGCGGGTGTCGGCATAGACCTGGCGCAGGGTGCCCATCAGGGTGCCGCCGGTGGAGGGCGTCTCGTGGTTGGCGGCGACGCGCACGGTGAGCGCCTGGATGACCTCGGTCTTGGCGCTGGCCATCTCGCGGAACAGGTTCTGCAGGTTGGGGTCACGGACTTCTTCGATGGCGTGCTGGTAGAATCGCTCGCCGTCGCGGGTGATTTCGATCAGTTCATTCAGTTGTGCGGTGGTACGGGTCATTTTGCGTTCTCCTGGTCCGTGCGATTCCGGACGCTCTCGGCAGGGGATTTCGCAAGCGTTGTGCCAGCTTTTCAGAAAGCTGTTTCTCCTTGAAAAACAACTGGTTAGCCTCGCCACGAGAATAACGCCTGCGTGCAGGCTGCAATCCGTGTAAGAAATCGTCTTGCAACTTGCACGATCTTTCCTGGACTAAGCACCAGACGGCCACCCCGGTCCCTCCGCGTCCCGCCCAGATGGCGGGGTACGCGCCCTCGAACAACGACACGACACAGCGGAGCAAGAACATGGCATCGGCAACGGAAACCCGCGGACGCATCCTGCTGGTGGATGACGAATCGGCGATCCTGCGCACCTTCCGGTACTGCCTGGAGGACGAGGGTTACAGCGTGGCCACCGCCAGCAGTGCGGCGCAGGCGGAGGCGATCCTGCAACGGCAGGTGTTCGACCTGTGCTTCCTCGACCTGCGCCTGGGTGAAGACAACGGCCTGGACGTGCTGGCGCAGATGCGCGTGCAGGCGCCGTGGATGCGGGTGGTGATCGTCACCGCGCATTCGGCGGTGGACACGGCGGTGGACGCCATGCAGGCCGGCGCGGCGGATTACCTGGTCAAGCCGTGCAGCCCCGACCAGTTGCGCCTGTCGGCGGCCAAGCAACTGGAAGTGCGCCAGCTGACCGCGCGCCTGGAGGCCCTGGAGGGTGAGGTGCGCAAGCCCGGTGACGGCCTGGACTCCCAGAGCCCGGCGATGATGGCGGTGCTGGAGACGGCCCGGCAGGTGGCCGGCACCGATGCCAACATCCTCATTCTCGGCGAGTCGGGCACCGGCAAGGGCGAGCTGGCCCGCGCCATCCACGGCTGGAGCAAGCGGGCGAAGAAGGCCTGCGTGACCATCAACTGCCCGTCGCTGTCGGCGGAGCTGATGGAGAGCGAGCTGTTCGGCCACACCCGCGGCGCCTTCACCGGGGCCAGCGAGAGCACCCTGGGCCGGGTCAGCCAGGCCGACGGCGGCACGCTGTTCCTCGACGAGATCGGCGATTTTCCGCTGACCCTGCAGCCCAAGCTGCTGCGCTTCATCCAGGACAAGGAGTACGAGCGGGTGGGCGATGCGGTGACCCGCCGCGCCGATGTGCGCATCCTCGCTGCCACCAACCTCAACCTGGACGAGATGGTCCGCGAGGGGCGCTTCCGCGAGGACCTGCTCTACCGCCTGAACGTGATCACCCTGCACCTGCCACCGCTGCGCGAGCGCACCGAGGACCTGCTGGGCCTGGCCGAGCGCTTCCTCGCACGCTTCGTGAAGGACTACGCGCGGCCGGCCCGTGGCTTCAGCGAGGCGGCGCGGGAGGCGTTGCTGAACTACGCCTGGCCGGGCAACGTGCGCGAGCTGCGCAACGTGATCGAGCGGGCCAGCATCATCTGCTCTCAGGAGCTGGTGGACGTCGGCAACCTCGGTCTGAGCGAGGCATCGAGCGCCAACAACGCCCCGCGCATCGGTGCCGCCATGAGCCTGGAGGACCTGGAGAAGGCCCACATCGCGGCGGTGCTGGCCACCAGCGACACCCTGGACCAGGCGGCCCGGACGCTCGGCATCGACGCTTCGACGCTGTACCGGAAGCGCAAGCAATACAGTCTGTGAGGTTCCCGATGAAGCTGCGCACGCGGCTGTTCCTCAGCATCTCCGCGTTGATCACCGTGGCCCTGCTGGGGCTGCTGCTGGGGGTGACCAGCGTGATGCAGTTGGCGCGCTCCCAGGAGCAACTGATCGCCTACAACTTCTCCACCATCGACCTGGGTGAGCAGATGCGCCGCCACCTGGGCGACCAGTTGGTGCTGCTGACGGCACCGCATACCGACCCGGTGAAGCTGCACGACGCCCAGCAGCACTTTCGCAGCGGGGTGGAGCGGGGGCTGATGAATGCACGGGACGCGAGCACACGGGAGGGCTTCCGGGCCATCGCCGAGCACTTCGCACGCTTCGTCGAGGTGTCGGCAACGCCGGCCAGCGACGACCGCCAGCCGATGGACGATGTGGCCTTCAGCGAGGCGCTGAACGCCACCCGCAACGCCATGCTGGACCTGCAGCGCCTCGCGCTGGACAACATCTCCAGCACCGAGCGCTACACCCGCGAGCGGGCGGTGCTGGTGGCCGGGTTGCTGGGCCTGCTGGCCCTGGCGGTGCTGCTGATCGGGGTGGTGACCGCCCACGGCATTGCACGGCGCTTCGGTGCGCCCATCGAGGCGCTGGCGCGGGCGGCGGACCGCATCGGCCAGGGCGATTTCCAGGTCACCCTGCCGCTCTCCTCGGTGAGCGAGATGGCCTCTCTGAGCCGACGCTTCGGGCTGATGGCCGAGGCCCTGCGGCAACTGAAGGAAACCAATATCGAGAAGATGCTGGCCGAGCAGCGGCGGCTGAAGGCGGTGCTGGACAGCATCGACGACGGCTTGCTGATCCTCGACCGCGACGGCCGCATCGAGCACGCCAACCCGGTGGCGCAGCGTCAGTTGGCCTGGGACACCGAGCAGTTGGGCCAGCCGCTGAGCCGCGCCCTGGCGGTGCCGGCGCTGGAAGAGACCACCCGGCGGGTGCTGGCCGGCCAGGCGCTGGACCAGGTGCACCCGGACCTGGACATCCTCGCCGAGGGTGAGCATCGCCTGCTGAGCTGGCGGCTGACCCCGGTGAGCCTGGACGATGCGCGGGTGCTGGGTGCGGTGATGGTGCTGCGCGATGTGACCGAGCAGCGCGCCTTCGAGCGGGTGCGCAACGAGTTCGTGCTGCGTGCCTCCCATGAGCTGCGCACACCGGTGACCGGCATGCAGATGGCCTTCGGCCTGCTGCGCGAGCGGGTGAAGGTGGCGCCGGACTCCCGCGAGGCGGATCTGCTGCAGACGGTGGACGAGGAGATGCAGCGCCTGGTGCGGCTGATCAATGATCTGCTGCACTTCTCCCGCTACCAGAACGGTATGCAGCCCCTGACCCTGGCGCCCTGCGACCTGGACGAGCTGCTGGGCGGGGTGCGCGAGCGCTTTCTGGCCAAGGCCGGGGAGCGGCAGGTGGCCATCGAGCTGGACCTGCAGGGCCCGCTGCCCCGGGTGCCGGTGGACCGACCGCAACTGGAGCGGGTGCTGGACAACCTGATGAGCAACGCGCTGCGCCACGCCCCCCGCGATGGGCGCATCCGCCTGCAGTCACGCCGCCATGGCGAGCGGGTGATCCTCAGTGTGGAGGACAACGGCGACGGCGTGCCGTACAGCCAGCAGGCACGCATCTTCGAGCCTTTCGTCCAACTGGGGCACAACCCCGGTGGCGTGGGCCTGGGGCTGGCGCTGTGCAAGGAGATCGTGCGGCTGCACGGCGGCCGCATCGGCATCTACTCACGCCCCGGCGAGGGGGCGCAGTTCTACCTGACGCTGCCCGTTTAGAAGCGGTGCTCAGTGCGTGCCGCAGTTGAGCACCAGCAGCAGGGCGGCGGTCTCGGCGTCCGGCTGGCCGTCGTAGCGGCTCGGGCGGTACTTCATCTGGAAAGCGACGATGACGTTGCGGGTGGCTTCGTCCAGCAGGCCGTTGCGCGGCACGGCATAGCCCTGGCGCTCCAGTTGCATCTGGAACCAGTCCACGGTGGGCAGGGCGGTGGCGAAGCGTACCTGTTCCTCGGCCACGGCGCGGTCGTCCGGCCAGGGCACCAGGCCGGCGTCGGCCAGGCGCTTCCAGGGGAACAGGGGGCCGGGGTCGACCTTGCGCTGGGGGGCGATGTCGCTGTGGCCGATGATGCTGCCCATCGGCAGTCCGTGACGCTTGACCAGGTCCTTGAGGAGGGGGATGAGGGCGTTGATCTGGCCCTCGTCGAAGGGCTCCCATTCCAGCCCGTGGTCGGTCTGCCGGTAGCCTTCGTTGACCAGCTCGATGCCGATGGTGCTGGCGTTCAGCCAGGTGCGGCCCTGCCATTCGCTCTGCCCGGCATGCCAGGCGCGGCGGTCCTCGCTCACCAGTTGATAGATGGTGGGCGGCTGGGCACCGATCAGGTAATGGGCACTGACATCGCCTTCGGTGAGCAGATGCAGGGAGTTGGCCAGGTTGGTGGAGGTGTAGTGCAGGACGATGTACTGCACCCGGCTGTTCTGGTTCTGCGAGGGGTGGCTGTGGTCGATCTGCAGGCCGTCATGGGCGCAACCACCGAGCAGGGTCAGGCACAGGCCAAGGGGGAGGAGTCGTTTCATGGGCGGATGTGCAACACGCTTTGCAGGTTGTCGAGGAGCATGTCGACGCTGAGCATGATCAGCAACATGCCGGTGAGGCGCTCGACGGCCATGAGGCCGCGCTGGCCGAGGAAGCGCTGGAGGAAGGCGGCCTGCAGAAGGATCACGGCGGTGCAGGCCCAGGCCAGGATAACGGCGATGTACAGCTCCCAAAGCTGGCCCTGGTGGGTGTTGCGCAGGGTCATCAGCACGGCGAGGGCGGAGGGGCCGGCCACCGCTGGGGTGGCCAGGGGCACCAGCATCGGCTCGCCGCCGGGCAGGTCGCCGAGCACGCCTTCGGGCCGGGGGAAGATCAGTCGCAGGGCGATGATGAAGAGGATGATGCCGCCGGCGATGGCGATGGCCTCGCGGGACAGGCCCAGGCCGCTGAGGATGTTCTCGCCGAAGGTGAGGAACAGCAGCAGCAGGCCGAGGGCGAACACCAGCTCGCGCAGGGCGACCTTGAGGCGCCGCTCGGGGGCGACGTTCTTCAGGGCGGCGAGGAAGATGGCGATGTTCCCGAAGGGGTCGGTGACCAGGAAGATCAGCACCGCGATTCCGAGGGTGTCCATGAGCGCTCCTGTGCGGGATGCGGAATGGTAGGAGGGTGGGCCGGGTGCCGTCGAGCGGCACCCACCGACCGTCAGAAGCGGTAGCGCAGGGTGCCGCGCAGGGCACGCTGGTCGCCCGGCAGGGGCAGCAGGCGGTCGTCACCCTGGCCCAGGCCGCCGCTCTGTTGCAGGTACTGCAGGCCGAGCAGCAGCTCGCGCTCGCGGGAGAAGAAGTAGTCGCCGGCATCGAAGCTCAGTTGCGGGCTGAAGCCGAAGCCCGCTGCTCGCGAGCCTTCGCTGCCGGCCCAGTCGAGGCCGCCGTCCAGCAGCCATTCGCTGTCGCCGATGCCGAAGGCATACAGCCAGGTGCCGCTGAGCTGGGTGGCCCGGCCCGGCTCGCGGGCGTCGTCACGGGGCAGCAGCGCCAGGTCGAACAGCTCCAGCTCCGGCGCGACGACGATCAGGCTCAACCCGCTCAGGGCCAGGTGCTCGGCACTGCTGGCGTGCCAGCCGAGGCCGGCGCTGGCCAGGGGCGCGCGCGGGGCTTCGTTGCCGGGGCGGACGAAGCTCTCCCCGGCGGAATAGGGCAGGGTGGTGAACGCCAGGTTGCTGTCCATCAAGGGCAGCAGGGATTCGGCCGGCGCCTGGGCGGAGCACAGGCCCAGGGCCAGCGCGCCCAGCCAACAGGCGGCGCGGTGGAAGGATGCACGCATCGAAAGGCTCCGGTGAGGGTGACGGCCCCGTTCATTGCGGGGCGCCAGGCAAGGGGTCGCGATTATACGCAGCCGCCCGGCGTGCGTCCGGCCCTTCCGGACGGCACTGTTCAATTACCGGAAATTGCCTATAACGTGTACAGACACAAGGACAACCCGGGAAACGGACCTGCCCAAGAGGACTCTCGCCATGCGTCGCCTGCTCTGGTTCAAACAGGACCTGCGACTCGACGACCACCCGGCCGTGCAGGCCGCTCTGGGCGCTGAGCGCGTGCTGCCGCTGTACGTCTTCGACCCGACCCTGCTGCGCCCCGGCGCCTTCGGCACCCGGCCGATGGGCGTGCACCGCATGCGCTTCCTGCTGGAAAGCCTGGCGGCGCTGGACGGCGAGCTGCGCCACCGCGGGTCACGCCTGCTGGTGGTGCAGGGCGTGGCGTCCCAGGTGATCCCGGCGCTGGTGGACCACCTGCAACTGGACGAGGTGCTGACCCTGGATGAAGTGGCACCAGTGGCCCGGACGCTGATCGAGGAGACCCGCCAGGCGCTGGCCGGCGTGCCGCTGTCCACCTTCGCCGGCGATACGCTGTTGCGCCGCGAGGAGCTGCCGGGCCCGGTGGAGGCGCTGCCTGCGGTGTTCAGCCAGTTCCGCGACCGGGTGCAGCAACGCCTCAGCGTGTTCCAGCCACGCTCGGCCCCGGCCGCCCTGCCACCGACGCCGGAGCCGGCGGAGCGGCTGTTCGAGCCGCTGCCGAGCCTGTCCCGCCTCGGCCTGGGGGAGCCCCTGGCCCACGTGAACAGCACCTTCCCCTTCGCCGGCGGCGAACCGGCGGCCCTGGCCCGGGTGCGCGATTACCTGTGGGAAGGGCGCGGGGTACGCGACTACGAGACGACCCGCTACGGCCTGACCGGGACCGAGTACTCCTCCAAGTTCTCCCCCTGGCTGGCCAACGGCTGCCTGTCGGCCCGCCGGGTGGTGGCGGAGCTGCGTCGCCACGAGGCGCAGCACGGGGCCAATGCGTCCACCCGCCTGCTGTGGGAACAGGTGCTGTGGCGCGACTTCTTCCGCTGGACGCTGTTGCGCCACGGCGAGGCGCTGTTCCAGCCCGGCGGCGTGCGTGCCACGGCACGGGCGCCGCAGAACCTGGACGCGCGCTTCGAGGCCTGGTGCCACGGGCGCACCGGCCTGCCCCTGGTGGATGCGGCCATGCGCGAGCTGGCGACCACCGGCTTCCTCGCCCACAGCCTGCGACAGGTGGTGGCCAGCTACCTGGTCAGCGACCTGCAGCAGGACTGGCGCCACGGCGCGGCCTGGTTCGAGGAGCACCTGCTGGACCACGACCCGGCGAGCAACTGGGGCAACTGGGCCTACCTGGCCGGGGTGGCGAGCGATCCGCAGCGCAGCCAGGCGTTCAATGCCTTGCGCCAGGCACGCCATCTGGACCCGGAGGCGGAGTACGTGAGCCTGTGGCTGCCGGAGCTGCGGGCGGTGCCACGCAACCTGCGGCATACGCCCTTCGTGCTGTCACGCCTGCAACTGGATGCGCTGGACTACCCACGCCTGGAACAGGTGCCGGAGGCGTGGAAGCCCTACCTGACCAGCGCCGCCTAGGCGGCGCTCAACCCAGTTCGATGCGGTTGCGGCCGCCGCGCTTGGCCCGGTAGAGGGCCTGGTCGGCCCGTTCGAAGGCGGCCGCGTCGCTTTCCCCCGGTGCAAAGGACACCAGCCCGCCCGAGAGGGTGATGGTCACCGGTTCACCCTTGAAGTGGAACGGGCACTGTTCGATACCCGCGCGCAGGTTGTCCAGCAGTTGGCGACCGCCGTCGAGCTGGGTGGCGGGGATCAGCAGGACGAACTCCTCGCCGCCGAAGCGGGCGATGAAGTCGGTTTTGCGCAGGCGCTTGGCGATCTCGCCGGCGATCAGCTTGAGCACCTTGTCGCCGGCCAGGTGGCCGTAGTTGTCGTTGATCCGCTTGAAGTGGTCGATGTCCAGCACGCCCAGCAGCAGTTCGCCGCCGTAGCGCTTCCAGCGCGCTACCTCCAGCTCCAGGCGCTCGCTCCAGGCGGCGCGGTTGGGCAGGCCGGTGAGGGCGTCGCGCAGGGCTTTCTGGCGCTGCTCTTCAAGGTGGTCGCGGAAGGTGTTGGCTTCCTGCTCCATGGTGGAGACGCGCTCGATCAGACTCTGCAGGCGCCCGCTGACCTCGGCCTCGCGCACTTCGCGCTCGCGCTGGAAGTCGTTCATGGTGCTGAGCAGGCCTTCGAGGCGCTGCTCGACGGCGCGCTTGAGGTCGTCCAGGTCGGTGGCTTCCTGGACGCTGTTCTGCAACCCGCTGACCTGCTCACGCAGTTGGTCGTCGAGCTGACGGGCGTTCTGCAGTTCGTCGTTGTAGCCCTGGTGGGCGCTGGTGAGGGTGGCGACGAAGGCAGCCAGGCGCTCGTTGAGCTGCTGCAGGTAACCGGCGAATTCGCGGTGGCCGTTGTCGGTGATGGCCAGCACCAGCACGGCGAGGTCATCCAGCACGGGGACCAGTTCGTACCAGTTGAGGTTGCCTTCCAGGCGCCGCCGCAGGTCTTCGGCCTGGGGCTTGTGGCGCTCGGGCAGGTCTAGTTCGTCCAGCAGGTTGCGCAGGCTGGAGGCCACATGGGGGGCGACGGCGCTGTAGCCGGGCTCGGGGGCGGGTGGCAGTTCGTAGGCCGGGTCCCCTTCGCCGGTGATCAGGCTGTGGGGCATGGGCAGGCTGTCCAGACCCGGGCGGGGCTCGTCCGCCGCGGCTAGGGGCTGGGCGGCGGGTGCGGCCTCGAGTGTGGCCGGGTAGGGCGCCGGGGCGACCGGAGCGGCGGCAGGAGGAACAACTGGCACCGGAGCGACGGAGATGGCGGCCTCTGCGCCAGGCTCGGGGGCGCTCGACGGGGCTGCCGCGCTGGGTGCAGGTGCAGGTGCAGGTGCAGGTGCAGGTGCAGGTGCAGGTGCAGGTGCAGGTGCAGGTGCAGGTGCAGCAGGCTGGGGTGTGGTGGCGGGGTTGTCCAGCTCGTCGTCCTCGTCGGCCGGGACCTGGGCGGGGGCCGGGGCCGGCACGGCCAGTGCGCTGGCCAGGGGAACATCCGGCGCGCCGGGCTGGGCCTCGTCGGCCCCGCCCTCGCCGTTGCCGAACAGGCGCTGCAACAGGCCGGGGCGCGGCGGCGGGGCGTCGCCGGTCAGCACGTCGAGGGCGCGGTTCTGCAGCTCGCTCAGTTCGCTGAGCAGGGCGGGCATCTCGCGGGGGCTGCCGGCGCGCTCGTCGAGGCGCTTGGCGAACTGCTTGAGGGATTTGCGCACCTCCCGGGGGACGTCGAGCTTGAGCAACTGGTTGGCCAGGCCACTCAGGGCGCCGACGTTCTGCTGGATGCGTTGCTGGCGGCGCTGCTCGGAGTCGAGCACGGCCTTTTCCAGCCGGGGGATCAGGGCGGACAGGCCGGCATCGATCTTGTCGCCGCGGATGATCTCGCGCAGTTCCTGCATGCAGGTGTCCACCGCCTTGTCGGTGCCTTCTGCGGCCAGGGAGCTGCGCACCAGACCCCGGCGCAACAGGTCGAGGCGCGCCTCCCAGAGGCGTTCGAGCTTTTCCTGCTCTTCCAGGCTTTCCAGGTACTTGGCTTTCCAGCGCTGGCCGTCGTCGCTCATGGTGCGGTTCCGGAAGGGTCGAGCCTGGCCGGGAGGGCGTCGCCATGCAGGGAGGCAGGCAGACGGATGTCCACGGCCACCGGCAGGTGGTCGGAGATGGGTTGGCTGAGCACCTGCACACGCTCCAGGGTGAGGCTGGGGCTGAGCAGGATATGGTCCAGGCAGCGCTGGGGGCGCCAGCTCGGGAAGGTGGCCTCGACCTGCGGCGCCAGCAGCCCGAGATCACGCAGGGGCGAGTGGTGCAGCAGGTCGGTGGCGTGGGTGTTCATGTCGCCCATGAGCACCTGGTGGCGGTAGCTGCCGATCAGTTCGCGGATATAGGCGAGTTGGCGGCTGCGGGCCTTGGTGCCGAGGGCGAGGTGCATCATGACCACCACCAGGGCGTCGTCGCCCTCGCCGAAGCGCATGAGGATGGCACCTCGACCGGGCGGACCGGGCAGGGGGTGGTCTTCAAGCTGGGTGGGCTGCAGGCGGCTGAGCAGGCCGTTGCTGTGCTGGGCCAGACGCCCGAGGTTGCGGTTGAGCTGCTGGTACCAGTAGGGGAAGGCACCGAGCTGGGCCAGGTGTTCGACCTGGTTGACGTAGCCCGAGCGCAGGCTGCCGCCATCCACTTCCTGCAGGGCGACGAGGTCGTAGTCGCCCAGGAGGGCGCCGATACGCTGGAGGTTGCCGGCACGCCCTGCGTGGGGCAGGAGGTGTTGCCAGCCGCGGGTGAGGTAGTGGCGGTAGTGGCCGGTGTTGATGCCGACCTGGATGTTGAAGCTGAGCAGGCGCAGCCGACCGTCTTCGGGTAGGCCGCTGGCGTTGCAATGGGGGTTGACCTGCGCGGTGCGCAGGCCAGCGGTGCGATTGTTGCTCCAGCGGCGCAGCATGGGCCTGCCCCCGGTGCCGCTTACTTCGCGGCACGCTCCTTGGCGATCAGGTAGTCGGCGACGGCAGTGGTCTGCTCCAGGCCGCCGGAGGAGCCGATGTCGAAGCGGTACTTGCCGTTGACGATGAGGGTCGGTACGCCGGAGATCTGGTAGGCGACGGCCAGCTTCTTGGCTTTCTCCATCTGGCTCTTCACGCCGAAGGAGTCGAAGGCCTTGAGGAAGGCTTCCTTGTCGACGCCGTGGGGGGCGAGGAAATCAGCCATGGCTTCCTTGGTGGCGAGCTTTTGGCCTTCCTTGTGGATGGCCTCGAACACGGCCTTGTGTACGGCGTGCTCCACACCCATGCTCTCGAGGGTGATGAACAACTGGCCATGGACGTTCCACAAGCCGCCGAACATGGCGGGAATGCGCACGAAGTTGACATCTTCCGGGAGTTTCTCGGACCAGGCGTTCACGGTCGGTTCGAATTGGTAGCAGTGCGGGCAGCCGTACCAGAACAGCTCCACCACCTCGATCTTGCCGGGCTTGGAAACCGGCACAGGGCTGCTCAGCTCGACATACTGCTTGCCCGCCTGGATGTCTTCGGCGTGGGCGGCGGTCATGCCGAACAGGCTCGCGCTGGCGAGTACGGCGGAAAGGATCAGGTTACGCATGCTTGGCTCCTAGACGGATCGTGGGGTTCTGCGACGGGCCCAGCTTCGACCGGGGGCCGCTGGACGGGTTCCGCATTGTAGCGAGGCGGCCAATGAAAAAGGGTGGCCTTAGCCACCCTTTCATTTACCGTTTACTACCGCTCGGGAAAGCTTAGTGCAGACCCTGGATATAGCTGGAAACGGCTTCGATGTCCTTGTTGCTCAGCTTGGCGGCGATGGCGCGCATGATCATGTTGTCGCCGTCGTTGGTGCGGTTGCCTTCGCGGAAATCGGTCAGTTGCTTGGTCACGTACTGGGCGTGCTGACCACCCAGGTGCGGGAAGCCGGCAGCGGCGTTGCCGGCGCCGTCCGGGGCGTGGCAGCCAGTGCAGGCGGGCATGCCTTCTTCCAGCTTGCCGCCACGGAACAGGGCTTCACCACGGGCCACCAGCTTGGGATCGGCGGCGCCGACGCTACCGGCCTGGCTGGAGTAGTAGGCGGCGATGTCTTCGAGGTCCTGGTCGCTGAGGTTGGTCAGCAGGCCGGTCATTTCCAGCACCTGGCGTTTGCCAGCCTTGATGTCATGCAGTTGCTTGAGCAGGTAACGCTCGCCCTGGCCGGCGAGTTTGGGGAAGTTCGGGGCAAGGCTGTTGCCGTCCGGACCGTGGCAAGCGCCGCATACGGCGGTTTTGGCCTGGCCGGCCTTGGCGTCGCCTGCGGCGTGGGCCAGACCGGTGATGCCCAGGGTCAACAGCAGACTCACGAGTACTTTGTTCATCAGCTAATCCAATTACGGCTAAGGGTGAAAGAATCTAGCGCCCGACTACCTTCGTTATTGGCTCATCCACTGGATGACCGCTTTGTAGTCTTCGGCACTGCAGTCCATGCACAAGCCTCGGGGAGGCATGGCATTCAAACCATTGGTGACGCTCTGAACCAGAGCATCTGTGCCCTTGGCCAGTCGCGGCTCCCAGGCCGCCTTGTCGCCCTTCTTGGGCGCCATAGGCAGTTGACCATTGTGGCAGGCCCCGCAGGTCCGGTTGAAAACGGCTTCCGGTTCCTGAGCAGCCTGAGCGCCAAAGGCCAGCGCCGCAAGGCTTGCGACGACTACCATCTTCTTCATGATCAACCTCATCAGAGGGGCTTCGCCGGGCTTTCTGCAGTGCCCTGGTCGTTCCCGTGGCCCTTGTACCCTGGGGGATAAAGCGCACACTAAATCTGCGGCATTATATACTGGCGCTGCCCAAACGGAAACGAAACCGCCCTCTGCGACACCAGGTCGCACCCTGTGGACTCCTTCATGTCATTCAAGAATCCGATCATCGGCCTGTGCCAGCAGGCCCGCTTCCTCATCAGTGCCGCCAAGGTGGACCAATGCCCACCCGACCAGGGTCTGGAGGTCGCCTTCGCCGGCCGTTCCAACGCCGGAAAGTCCAGCGCGCTGAACACCCTGACCCACGCCAACCTGGCGCGTACCTCGAAGACTCCGGGCCGCACCCAGCTGCTCAACTTCTTCTCCCTGGACGAGGACCGCCGCCTGGTGGACCTGCCCGGCTACGGCTACGCCAAGGTGCCGATCCCCCTCAAGCAGCATTGGCAGCACCACCTGGAGGCCTACCTGAGCAGTCGCGAGAGCCTGGTCGGCCTGGTGCTGATGATGGACATCCGCCACCCGCTCACCGACTTCGACCGCCTGATGCTGGACTGGTCCAGCGCCGGCCATATGCCGCTGCACATCCTCCTGACCAAGGCCGACAAGCTGGCCTACGGCGCCTCGAAGAACGCGCTGCTGAAGGTGCGTCAGGAAATCCGCAAGGGCTGGGGCGATGACGTCAGCATCCAGCTGTTCTCCGCACCCAAGCGCCAGGGCGTGGAAGAGGCCCAGGCCGTGCTGGCCCGCTGGCTGCAGCTGGGCGAGGAATTCGAGGAAGGCGGCGACGCATCCGACGCCTGAATCGCAGGCAAAAAAAACCCCGGACTTCGTATGGGGAGGGGGAAGTTCCGGGGTTCAAGTCTGAACCGCTAGGGCGGGGTTCAGATATCTGCCAACACTAAACACAGCAAAAGGAGCATCGAAGGCTTCACCAGCCATTCCCAGTCTCTGACCGGGCGTGCTTCACAAAAGTTCACCGCTGCATCAGAAATTATTCGTCCGGTCAGTGCTGCCTCTTATGCGATGCAGCGCTAAGCCGGTGGGCGCACTCAGTGCGCCTCGTCCCAGTTGTTGCCCACGCCGACTTCCACCACCAGCGGCACATCCAGCGCGGCGGCGCCGCTCATGAGCGGGCGGATGGCGTCGCGCACGGTGTCCACCAGGTCCTCGCGCACCTCCAGCACCAGTTCGTCGTGCACCTGGAGGATGACCCGTGCATCCAGGCCGCTCTCCTGCAGCCAGGCATCCACCGCCACCATGGCGCGCTTCATGATGTCCGCCGCCGTACCCTGCATCGGCGCATTGATCGCGGTGCGCTCGGCGCCCTTGCGCATGGCCTGGTTCTTCGAGTGGATCTCCGGCAGGTACAGCCGGCGCCCGAACAGCGTCTCGACGAAGCCCTGGGCCGCCGCCTGCTCGCGGGTGCGCTCCATGTAGGCGAGCACGCCGGGGTAGCGGGCGAAGTAGCGGTCGATGTACGCCTGGGACTGTTTGCGGTCGACGCCGATCTGCTTGGCCAGGCCGAAGGCGCTCATGCCGTAGATGAGGCCGAAGTTGATGGCCTTGGCACTACGGCGCTGGTCATTGCTGACCTGGTCCAGCTCGACGCCGAAGACTTCCGCCGCCGTCGCCCGGTGCACGTCGCGGTCGTGACGGAAGGCGTCCAGCAGGCCTTCGTCCTTGGCCAGGTGGGCCATGATGCGCAGCTCGATCTGCGAATAGTCCGCCGCCAGCAGCTTGTAGCCCTTGGGTGCGACGAAGGCCTGGCGGATGCGCCGCCCTTCCGCCGTGCGGATCGGGATGTTCTGCAGGTTCGGATCGCTGGAGGACAGGCGCCCGGTGGCCGCCACCGCCTGGTGGTAGGAGGTGTGGATGCGCCCGGTGCGCGGGTTGATCTGCTCCGGCAGCTTGTCGGTGTAGGTGCTCTTGAGCTTGCTCAGGGAGCGGTACTGCATGATCACCTTGGGCAGCTCGAAGTCCTGCTCGGCCAGGTCCGCCAGCACGTTCTCGGCGGTGGACGGCTGGCCGGTGGCGGTCTTGGCCAGCACCGGCAGGCCGAGCTTCTCGTAGAGGATCGCGCCGAGTTGCTTGGGCGAGCCCAGGTTGAACTCCTGCCCGGCCAGCTCGTAGGCCTGGCGTTCCAGGGCCACCATCTTCTCGCCCAGCTCCAGGCTCTGCTGGCCCAGCAGCTTGCCGTCCACCAGCGCGCCGTTGCGCTCGATGCGCGCCAGCACCGGCACCAGCGGCATCTCGATGTCCTTCAGCACCGTGACCAGGGACGGCACGGCTTCCAGCTTCTGCCACAGCGCCTGGTGCAGGCGCAGGGTCACGTCGGCGTCCTCGGCGGCGTAGGGGCCGGCCTGTTCCAGCGCGATCTGGTCGAAGGTCAGCTGCTTGGCGCCCTTGCCGGCGATGTCCTCGAAGCGGACGGTGCTGTGGCCGAGGTATTTCAGGGCCAGGCTGTCCATGTCGTGGCGGGTGGCCGTGGAGTCCAGCACATAGGACTCGAGCATGGTGTCGAAGGCGATGCCCTGGACAGTGATGGGGGTCGAGGCGTTGGCCAGGACGTTCATGTCGTACTTGGCGTGCTGGCCGACCTTGGCCTTGGCGGGGTCTTCCAGCAGCGGTTTCAGGGCCTGCAGCACCGCGTCGCGGTCCAGTTGCGCGGGCACGCCCATGTAGCTGTGGGCCAGGGGTACGTAGGCGGCCTCGCCGGCTTCCACGGCGAAGGACACCCCCACCACCTGTGCCTGCTGGGCATCGAGGCTGGTGGTCTCGGTGTCGAAGGCGATCAGCGGCGCCGCCTCCAGCTTCTTCAGCCAGGCGTCGAACTGCGCCTGCTCCAGCACGGTTTCATAGCGCGTCTCGACGGCCGGCTCGGTGGGGGCATCCAGCAGGGCCAGCTGTTCGCCGTCCGACTTGGCCTGGCGCTGCAGGTCATCCAGCCAGCTCTTGAACTCCAGGGTGCGGTACAGCTCGGCCAGGGCCTCGCGGTCCGGCTCGCCGGGGTGCAGGGCATCGATCTCGACGTTCAGCTCCACGTCGCACTTGATGGTGGCGAGCTGGTAGGACAGGTAGGCCATGTCCTTGTGCTCCAGCAGCTTGGCCGGCAGCCCCTTGGCGCCGCGGATCGGCAGCTCGGGCACCTTGTCCAGGCTGGCGTAGAGCACATCGAGCCCGCCGCCCACGCCAGTGAGCAGACCCAGGGCGGTCTTTTCACCCACGCCGGGCACGCCGGGAATGTTGTCGACCTTGTCGCCCATCAACGCCAGGTAATCGATGATCAGCTCAGGACCGACGCCGAATTTCTCTTTCACGCCATCGATGTCCAGCGTGCTACCGGTCATGGTGTTGACCAGCGTAATGTGCGGATCGACCAACTGCGCCATGTCCTTGTCGCCGGTGGAGATCACCACCTGGCGCCCGCCCGCCGCGCTTTGCCGGGCCAGGGTGCCGATCACGTCATCGGCCTCCACGCCCTCAACGCACAGCAGCGGCAGGCCCAGGGCCCGCACGGTCGCGTGCAGCGGCTCCACCTGCACCCGCAGCTCGTCCGGCATGGACGGCCGGTTGGCCTTGTACTCGGCGAACATCGCATCGCGGAAGGTCCCGCCCTTGGCGTCGAAGACCACCGCGAACGGGCTGTCCGGGTACTGCTTGCGCAGGCTCTTGAGCATGTTCAGCACACCCTTGACCGCACCGGTGGGCAGGCCCGCCGAAGTCATCAGCGGCGGCAGGGCATGGAAGGCGCGGTACAGGTAGGAGGAACCGTCGACGAGGACGAGAGGGGCTTGGCTCATGCGTGAATTCAACCTTTATTCACCGGACCCGCAGTAGAATGGCCCGGTCATTGACGATAAGGGACAAGGTTACCACCATGCGCGCTTTCAACCGCCTGTTGCTCGCCGGTCTGCTGGCCCTCCTGCCGGTGAGTGTCTTCGCCGACGACGAGGCCCCCTCGCCGGAACCCGACGTCACCATCCGCCAGGACGGCGACAAGACCATCCAGGAATACCGTGTGAACGGCTTCCTCTATGCGATCAAGGTCACCCCCAAGGGTGGCAAACCCTATTTCCTGGTCCGCGCTGACGGCGACAGCAACTTCATCCGGTCGGACAACCCCGACATGCTGATCCCGCAGTGGGAGATCTTCAGCTGGTAAGGCCGCCACGGTGGCCGCAACAAGGTAGTCGAATGTCCGTTTTCACCCCGCTGCAGCGCCCCGAACTCGAAACCTTCCTCGCCCCCTACGGGCTGGGCCGGCTCCGGGACTTCAAGGGCATCGCCGAAGGTTCGGAGAACAGCAACTTCTTCGTCAGCCTGGAGCGGGGTGAATACGTCCTGACCCTGGTGGAACGAGGCCCGGTGGCCGACCTGCCGTTCTTCATCGAACTGCTGGACGTGCTCCACAGCGCCGGCCTGCCGGTGCCCTACGCCCTGCGCAGCGAAGACGGCCAGGCCCTGCGCAGCCTCGCCGGCAAGCCCGCGCTGCTGCAGCCGCGCCTCGCCGGGCGCCACCTGCGCGAACCCAACCCACACCACTGCGGTGAAGTCGGCACGCTGCTGGCGCGCATCCACCTGGCCACCCGCGACCAGCCCATCGAACGCAAGAGCGACCGCGGGCTCGACTGGATGCTCAGCGAAGGCCCGCACCAGGCCGAGCGCCTCGACGCCCAGGCCCGCCCGCTGCTGGAGCAGGCCCTGGCCGAGATCGAAGGCCTCAAGCCCCGCATCCAGGCCCTGCCGCGCGCCAACCTGCACGCCGACCTGTTCCGCGACAACGCCCTGTTCGACGGCCCGCACCTGGCCGGGGTGATCGACTTCTACAACGCCTGCTCCGGCCCGATGCTCTACGACCTGGCCATCACCCTCAACGACTGGTGCTCCGACGACGACGGCCAGCTCGACGAGGCCCGCGCCCGCGCCCTGCTCGGCGCCTACGTTGCCCTGCGCCCTTTCACCGCCGCCGAGGCCGAACTCTGGCCGACGCTGCTGCGCGTCGCCTGCGTGCGCTTCTGGCTATCGCGCCTGATCGCCGCCGAAGCCTTCGCCGGCCAGGACGTGCTGATCCACGACCCCGCCGAATTCCAGCGCCGCCTGGCCCATCGCCAGGTGGTGGAGCTGCCGCTGCCCTTTGCGCTTTAGCAGGCCGGCTCTTCCACCACCGCCCAGCCGAAGACGGGGTACAGCGCGCCGTCCTCGTCGCGCTGGGCCACGCCGAATAGCCCGCCCACCAACCGTGCATTGCGCTTCTTGCCGATGGTGAACTCATCGATCAGCAGCGCCGCGCTCACCAGGCTCTTGGGGATGGCCTGCATGTCCGGCCCCTGGGCCTGGTCCGGCATCAGCCAGTCACCGCTCAGCGCCGCCACGCCCGCCCGCTCGAAACGCACCTGCCAATCCCCCAGGTAGGGGTTCGGCCGCAGCGCGTCGGTGGCCGTGTCGACGATGTAGGGGAACAGCGTAAGGATCCAGCCGGTCAGCTCCGACGGGCCCGAACCGCTGCGATAGCGGAAGAAGGACTCCCAGAAGGCACGGTCCACTTCACCGGAGGCCGTGCGGGCGATGGCTTCCAGCACCGGTTTCAGGCTCGCCACCCAATGACCCAGGCCGTAGCCCTCCAGGGCGGTGAGGCGCTCGATAATCAGATCCCAATCGTCCTCCGTGCCCTGCAGCTCGATCTCGGGTATGCCGCAGCCGGCCAGCATCTCGTAGTCGAAATAGCCACTGAAGGCGTCCATCCAGCACAGCGCGAAGGCTGCCTGCTCGACAGGTCCGGTGGTGGAGAAGGCGGTGGCGATGAAGTCGGAGAACTGCGGGATCTCCCCGGCGATCTGCCGGGAGAAATCACCGAACAGCTCTACCCACCGGTTCTTGTCGGCGAAGGGGTAGTCGGGGCAAAACACCCTCAGCGTCTTCTTGCCCTGGTGGCTCACCAGATTGGGCCTTAGCTGCTCGCCATGCAGGGCCATATGGTTCGCGAAGCCCTGGGCGATGCAGAACCAGATGTCGTCCGGGCGGATGACCAGCGGATGGTGACCATAGAAAGCACGGCATGCGGCCTTGGCGAAGGCGTTGCAGTTGTCCTCCTCCAGCAGTTCGGCGGTCATGCAGTCCAGCGCTTCCACCGGCCGATTGAGCAGCGCGCGCATGACGGTGTCGGCCGGCAGGCGTGGATAGCGCGCTCCCTGTGCCACATCCGAGAGGGTGAAACGGATCATGCGGGTTCTCCCTGAACCTGGAAAAGGCGACATGTTGCCGGTTTGCCGAAAGTGGCGCAGCTACCTAAGTCCGACTCTGAAGTCCCGGAAGGGAACGGATGTAGCCTGGGCTTCAGCCCAGGGAGGGCACGAGGCATGCGTTGAACAAGTAGGGGTAGAGCCCGCTGTGGACGTCCCTGTCGATACTCCGCTGCCCAAGCTCAGCCCCTGCCCGGCCATCCATGGCCGGTCGTTCGCCGGCGCAACGCATGCTCGTCCGGCGTGAAGATCCGCTCAGGCGCAGACATCCCTGTCGATGCTCCGCTGCCCAAGCTCAACCCCTGCCCGGCCATCCATGGCCGGTCGTTCGCCCTTCAAAACGCATGCTTGTCTGGCGTGAAGATCCGCCTAGGCACAGACATCCCTGTCGGTGCTCCGCTGCCCAAGCTCAGCCCCGGCCCGGCCATCCATGGCCGGTCGTTCGCCCTTCAAAACGCATGCTTGTCTGGCATGAAGATCCGCTGAGTCACAGACATCCCTGTCGCTGCTCCGCTGCCCAAGCTCAACCCCGGCCCGGCCATCCATGGCCGGTCGTTCGCCGGCGCAACGCATGCGTTGCGAAAACCCCGGCTCACCCACACTTCGAATGCCCGCAGTTGAGGCAGGTGGCGCAGCCGTCCATGCGGACGACGGCCTGGGTGTTGCACTTGCCGCAGAGCTGGGCGCCAGGGGGGAAGCCTTCGCCGGGTTCGGCGGTGGTGGTGCCGAGGCTGGCTTCGTAGGCGGCGCGCTTTTCGGCGAGGAAGCGCTGCTGCTCCGGGTCGGGCTGGTGGCCCTGCATCAGGCCGATGGCCACCAGGTGGCGTTCCAGCACGGCGCCGATCTCGGCCACCAGGGAAGGCATGTACAGCCCGCCGCGCTTGAGGTAGCCACCACGGGGGTCGAACACCGCGCTCAGCTCCTCCACCAGGAAGGTGCAGTCGCCGCCCTTGCGGAACACCGCCGACATGATGCGGGTGAGGGCGACGATCCACTGGAAGTGCTCCATGCCCTTGGAGTTGATGAAGATCTCGAAGGGCCGGCGCTGCTCGTGGGGCGTGCCGGGGTTGAGGACGATGTCGTTGATGGTCACGTACAGCGCGTGCTCCGACAGCGGCGACTTGATCTTGTAGGTCGCCCCCACCAGGGTTTCCGGGCGCTGCAGGGTCTCGTCCATCTGCACCACGGCGGCCGCTTCCTCGGCGGCGCGGCGGGCGCGCTCGGCCTCAACATCCACCACCTGGAAGCCCTTGATCCGCTGGTTGATCTTCACGCTCATCGCCGCCTCCGCTCAGTAACGCCCGTAGTAGCCCTCCTTGAGGGCCTCGTACAGGTTCGCCGCCGTGTGCACCTCGCCGTCGTACTCCACCTCCTCGTTGCCCTTCAGCTCCACCACGCTGCCGTCCTCCAGTTCGAAGCGGTAGCGGGTCTTCTCCAGGTCCGCGTCCTTCACCAGCACGCCCTGGAAGGCCGCCGGGTTGAAGCGGAAGGTGGTGCAGCCCTTCAGGCCCTGGCGCCAGGCGTAGAGGTAGATGTCCTTGAAGGCCTCGAAGGGGTAGTCGGTGGGCACGTTGGCGGTCTTGGAGATGGAGGAGTCGACCCACTTCTGCGCCGCCGCCTGGATGTCCACGTGCTGCGCGGGGGTGATGTCCTCGGCGGTGACGAACCACTCGGGCAGGCCATGGCCCGCCGACTCGGCCCCCGGCGTCGCCTGCGGGTCCACCAGGGCGCGGTAGGCCAGCAGCTCGTAGCTGACCACCTCGACCTTCTGCTTGGTCTTGCGCCCGGGGCGGATCAGGTTGCGCGAATAGACGTGGGCGAAGCTCGGCTCGATGCCGTTGGAGGCGTTGTTGCCCAGGCTCAGGCTGATGGTGCCGGTGGGGGCGATGGAGCTGTGGTGGGTGAAGCGCGCACCCACCTCGGCCAGTTGCGCCACCAGCTCCGGCGCATGCTCGGCAATGCGCTGCATGTAGCGCGAGTAACGCGCGTGCAGCACGCTGCCGGGCACCGAGTCACCCACCTTGTAGCCGTCGGCGGCCATCTCCGGGCGCTGCCGGAGCATCGCCTCGGTCACCGTGAAGCGCTGCGCCAGCAGCGGTGCCGGGCCTTTCTCCTTCGCCAGGTCGAGGGCCGCCTGCCAGCCCACCAGGGCCATCTCCCGGGCCACCTCTTCGGTGAACACGCAGGATTCCGGGCTGCCATAGCGCAGGCCGAGCAGGGCGAGCGCCGACCCCAACCCGAGGAAGCCCATGCCATGGCGGCGCTTGCCGGTGATCTCCTCGCGCTGCTGCGCCAGGGGCAGGCCGTTGATCTCCACCACGTTGTCCAGCAGGCGGGTGAAGACCTTCACCACCTCGCGGAAGCGTTCCCAGTCGAAGCGCGCCTGGTCGGTGAACGGGTCGTCGACGAAGCGGGTCAGGTCGATCGAGCCCAGCAGGCAGGAACCGTAGGGCGGCAGCGGCTGCTCGCCGCAGGGGTTGGTGGCACGGATCGCCTCGCACCACCAGTTGTTGTTCAGCGCGTTGACCCGGTCGATGAGGATGAAGCCCGGCTCGGCGTAGTCGTAGGTGGAGGCCATCACCATGTCCCACAGGTGCCGCGCCTTGAGCCGGCCGTAGATGCGGCAGGCCACCCGGCCGTCCTCCCGTACCTGGTAGCCCGCGTGGATCGGCCAGTCGCGCCAGAGCACCTGGGCCGGGTCGCCCAGGTCCACCTCGTCCAGCTCGCGGGCATGCAGGGGAAACACCAGCGGCCACTCGGCATCCTGCTCCACGGCCTGCATGAAGGCATCGGTCACCAGCAGGCTGAGGTTGAACTGGCGCAGGCGGCCGTCCTCGCGCTTGGCGCGGATGAACTCGCGCACGTCCGGGTGGGCGATGTCGAAGGTGGCCATCTGCGCCCCGCGCCGACCCCCGGCGGAGCTGACGGTGAAGCACATGCGGTCGTACACGTCCATGAACGACAGCGGCCCGCTGGTGTGCGCCCCGGCACCGGAAACGAAGGCGCCCCGGGGGCGCAGGGTGCTGAACTCGTAGCCGATGCCGCAGCCGGCCTTGAGGGTCATGCCGGCTTCGTGGACCTTGCCGAGGATGTCGTCCATGGCGTCATGGATCACCCCCGAGACGGTGCAGTTGATGGTCGAGGTGGCCGGTTTGTGCGCCTGGGCACCGGCATTGGAGAGGATGCGCCCGGCCGGCAGCGCCCCCTGGCGCAGGGCCCAGAGGAAGCGCTCGTACCAGTGCTCGACGTCCTTCGGCTCCACCTCGGCCAGGGCCCGGGCCACCCGTTGCAGGCTGTGGTCCGGGGTGTCGTCCAGCGGCGTACCGTCGCGCCGGCGCAGGCGGTACTTGCTGTCCCAGATGTCTTCGGAAGCCGCCTGCAAGGGCAGCGGCAGGCGGGTCTTCGCGGGGGAGCCGGTGCGGGTCATAGGGGTCGGAGCCTCCTGTCGCCGGGGCAGAGATGTCCCGAGAGGAAGTTAGACCGTCGACCCAAGAGAAGTCGTCGCGACTCGACCGATGGTGTGGCTTTTGGGCGCGCGCAGGTTACGCGCTGTGGATAAGTGGCCCGGGGCGCCTCAAAGCGCCTCCAGGCACCCCGCCAGGCCCTGGGCCAGGTCGTCCAGCAGGCGCTCGTAACCGCCTGCGGCCACCGGCACCTGCATGCCCAGTGCATCCAGCTCGGCCAGGCGCACCGGCAGGCCCTGGGTCAGGGTTTCGGCCAGGCGCGGGCGCACCGGCGGCTCGCTGAACACGCAGCTGGGGCCGGCCGCCCGCAGTCGCTCGCGCATCGCCGCCACGTGGCGGGCACCCGGCTGTACCTCGGCCGCCACGCTGAACACCCCGGCGTGACGCAGGCCGTAGGCGCTCTCGAAGTAGTTGAAGGCCTCGTGGAAGACGAAGAACGGCTTGCCGCTGACGGCCGCCATGCGGGCCTTGAGGTGGGCGTCGAGCTGGTCCAGGCGTTCGCCGAAGGCCTTCAGGTTGGCCTGGTAGCGCGCCGCGTTGGCCGGGTCCGCCGCCGACAGGTCCGCCGCCATGCGGGCAGCGATCACCCGGGCGTTGGCCGGCAGCAGCCAGAGGTGGGCGTCCAGGGAGCCGGGGCGGTGGTCATGGTCGTGCTCGTGGGCGTCCTCGTGCTCATGCTCGTCGTGGCCGAGGGCCTCGAAATGACGCAACTGCATGCCCGGCAGGTCCTGCACCGCCACGGCCGGCGCGCTGCGCCCGGCGATCACCTTGGGCAGGAAGCCTTCCAGGTCCGGGCCGACCCAGTACAGCAGCGGCACCTCGCGTACCCGCCGAACGTCGGAGGGCCGCAGCGCGTACTGGTGCGGCGAGGCCCCCGGCGGCAGCAGCACCTCGGGCTCACCCACACCGTCCTGCACGGCAGCGGCAATAAGCTGCAGCGGCTTGATGCTGGTCAGCACACGGACTTCGGCGCCAGCCGGCAGCGCCAGGCAGGCAAGGAGGGCGAGCAGGATGAGACGCGACACGGGGAGGACTCCGACACAAAGGCGTAATAGAATAACGTCTCTTTGACTCAACGTCGCCGCCATGCTCAAGCCGATCAAGACCCAAGCCCCCCTGGCCTGCCGCCCCCACGACCACTCCCACTGCGTAAGGGATGCGCTGGCCGAGGCCGAAGCCCTCTGCGCCCGCGACGGCCTGCGCCTGACCGCCCTGCGCAAGCGCGTGCTGGAGCTGGTCTGGGCCAGCCACAAGCCGCTGGGCGCCTATGACATCCTCGGCGTGCTGACCGAGGAAGACGGCCGTCGCGCCGCGCCGCCCACGGTGTACCGCGCCCTGGAATTCCTCCTGGAAAACGGCCTGGTGCACCGCATCGCCTCGCTCAACGCCTTCGTCGGCTGCAACCACCCCGGCGAAGCCCACCAGGGCCAGTTCCTGATCTGCCGCCAGTGCCAGACCGCCATCGAGCTGGAGCAGCCGGCCATCAGCGAGGCCATCATCTCCAGCGCCCAGGCCGTCGGCTTCGCCGTGGAAGGGCAGACCGTGGAAGTGATCGGCCTGTGCGCCACCTGCCGGGGCAAGGCATGAGCCAGGACGCGCTGATCCGCCTGGAGGGCGTCGGCGTCACCTTCGCCGGCCAGGCGGTGCTGCAGGACGTGGGCCTGAGCCTGCGCCCCGGCGAGATCGTCACCCTGATCGGCCCCAACGGCGCCGGCAAGACCACCCTGGTACGCACCGTGCTCGGCCTGCTGCAGCCCCAGCGCGGCAGCGTCTGGCGCAAGCCGCGCCTGCGCATCGGCTACATGCCGCAGAAGCTCCAGGTGGATGCCACCCTGCCGCTCACCGTGCTGCGCTTCCTGCGGCTGGTGCCGGGGGTCGACCGCGCCGCAGCGCTCGCCGCCCTCAGCGAAGTGGGCGCCCCCCAGGTGATCGACAGCCCGCTGCAGACCGTTTCCGGCGGCGAGTTGCAGCGCGTGCTGCTGGCCCGCGCCCTGCTGCGCGAACCCGAGCTGCTGGTGCTGGACGAGCCCGTGCAGGGCGTCGACGTCGCCGGCCAGGCCGAGCTGTACCGCCTCATCACCCAATTGCGCGACCGCCTCGGCTGTGGCGTGCTGATGGTCTCCCACGACCTGCACCTGGTGATGAGCACCACCGACCAGGTGGTGTGCCTGAACCGCCATGTGTGCTGCTCCGGCCACCCCGAGCAGGTCAGCTTCGACCCGGCCTTCGTCGAGCTGTTCGGCAAGGACGCCCAGAGCCTGGCCGTCTACCACCACCGCCACGACCACGAACACGACCTCCACGGCGAAGTGATCGAGCGTCCCGGCTTCCCCGTCGGCACCCGTTTCACCCCTGCCCACATGCACGGCCCCGACTGCAACCATGGCTGATTTCCTCGTCAACGCCCTGCTCGCCGGCCTCGCGCTGGCCCTGGTGGCAGGCCCGCTCGGCTCCTTCGTGGTGTGGCGGCGCATGGCCTACTTCGGCGACACCCTGTCCCACGCCGCCCTGCTCGGCGTCGCCCTGGGCCTGATGCTCGACATCAGCCCGACCCTGGCGGTGACCGTCGGCTGCGTGCTGCTGGCGGTGCTGCTGGTGACCCTCCAGCAGCGCCAGCCGCTGGCCTCGGACACCCTGCTGGGCATCCTCGCCCACAGCACCCTGTCCCTCGGCCTGGTGGCCCTGAGTTTCATGAGCGAAGTGCGGGTGGACCTGATGGGCTACCTGTTCGGCGACCTGCTGGCGGTGAGCCCCACGGACCTCGCCTGGATCCTCGGCGGCAGCGCCCTGGTGCTGGGCCTGCTGGTGCCGCTGTGGCGGCCGCTGCTGGCCATCACCGTGCACGAGGAGCTGGCACGGGTGGAGGGCCTGCCGGTCACCGCCATCCGCCTGGCGCTGATGCTGCTGATCGCCGTGGTGATCGCCGTGGCCATGAAGATCGTCGGCGTGCTGCTGATCACCTCGCTGCTGATCATTCCCGCCGCCGCCGCCCAGCGCCACGCCCGCACCCCCGAGCAGATGGCCGCCGGCGCCAGCCTGCTGGGCCTGGTGGCGGTGTGCACCGGCCTGGCGCTGTCCTGGTTCAAGGACACCCCCGCCGGCCCGTCCATCGTGGTCTCGGCGGCGGCGCTGTTCCTGCTCAGCTTCGCCGCCCCGCGCCGCACCTAGCCGACCGTCGCCGGCTCGCTGCGCGCGGGCTGGCGGACGCTTGAGCGGCGATCCTCCAGGATCATCCGCGCCGCCTTCTCGGCGATCATCAGCGTCGGCGAGCAGGTATTGCCCGAGACGATGGCCGGCATGATCGACGCATCCACCACCCGCAGCCCCGGCACCCCGTGCACCCGCAAGCGCGCGTCCACCACCGCCTCGCGGCCCGCGCCCATGCGGCAGGTGCCCACCGGGTGGAAGATGGTGGTGCCGATGTCGCCCGCCGCCTGGCGCAGCTCCGCCTCGCTCTGCAACGCCGGGCCCGGCAGGTACTCCTCCGGCCGGTAGGGCGCCAGCGCCGGCGCGGCGGCGATGCGCCGGGTCAGGCGGATGGCATCGGCGGCCACCCGCAGGTCCTCCTCCTCGCTCAGGTAGTTCGGCTGGATCAGCGGTGGCGCCTTCGCCTCCGCGGCGCGGATGTCCACCCGGCCCCGGCTGGCCGGACGCAGGTTGCACACCGAGGCGGTGAAGGCGGGGAAGGGGTGCAGCGGCTCGCCGAAGCGCTCCAGGGACAGCGGCTGTACGTGGTACTCCAGGTTCGCCCGTTCCTGCTCCGGGCCGGAGCGGGCGAAGGCGCCCAGTTGGCTCGGCGCCATGGCCAGCGGGCCGCTGCGGCTGAGCAGGTAGCGCAGGCCCATGCCGGCCTTGCCCCACAGGCTGCCGGCCATCTGGTTGAGGGTCGGCACGCCGCTGACCTTGTAGATCAGCCGCAGTTGCAGGTGGTCCTGCAGGTTGCCGCCCACCCCCGGCAGCTCGTGCCGCACGCCGATGCCGAGGCGCTCCAGCAGCGGGCGCGGGCCGATCCCCGAGCGCTGCAGCAGCGTCGGTGAACCGATGGCTCCCGCCGCGAGGACCACCTCCCCCGCGGCAAAGCTGCACAGGTCGCCCCGCCAGCGCGCCACCACACCGCAGGCGCGGCCCGCTTCGAGCACCACCCGCTCCACCTCCACATCGGTCAGCACCCGCAGGTTCGGCCGGCCCAGCACCGGCCGCAGGTAGGCCTTGGAGGCGTTCCAGCGCACGCCGCCGCGCTGGTTCACCTGGAAGTAGCCACAGCCCTCGTTGTCACCGGTGTTGAAATCCTCCACCGGGGCGATGCCGGTCTCCCCGGCGGCAGCGCGGAAGGCCTCCAGCAGCGCCCAGGACAAGCGCTGCCGCTCCACCCGCCACTCGCCCCCGGCGCCGTGGTGCGCCGAAGCACCGCCGAAGTGGTCCTCGCAGTGCTTGAACAGCGGCAGCACCTCGTCCCAGCCCCAGCCAGGGTTGCCCAGCGCCGCCCAGTGGTCGTAGTCCGCCGCCTGGCCGCGCATGTAGATCATCCCGTTGATCGACGAGCTGCCCCCCAGCACCCGCCCGCGCGGGTAGCCCAGGGAACGGCCGTTCAACCCCGGCTCGGCCTCGGTGCGCAGGCACCAGTCGGTGCGCGGGTTGCCGATGCAGAACAGGTAGCCCACGGGAATGTGGATCCACGGGTGGTTGTCGCGCCCGCCGGCTTCCAGCAGCAGCACGCGACAGGCCGGGTCGGCCGACAGCCGGTTGGCCAGCAGGCAGCCGGCCGGGCCGGCGCCGACGATCAGGTAGTCGTAGGGGAGGGTTTCGAGGTCCATGGGTCCTTCCTCTTCTTGTCGTTTTGTCGGGCAGGGCCGAGCCTAGCAGGCCGCCGGCACGGTCGGCCGGAAAGGTCGAACCCGACCTAGCTGATTTTCCCGACGGCCGGCGAACGCCAGGCCAGGCAACGGGTCTGATAGCACGCTGAGGGCAGGCCGGCGCCTACACTTTTGTCCTGCCCGGTCGCGCCGTGTAGAATTGCGCGTTTTTTGAACAAAACGAGAATCGCAGGAATGAAGCCGTTCGCAACCCGATACCTTCCCGTTATCGCGATTTCCCTGCTGTTAGCCGCGTGCCAGAGCAAACCTCAGGACACCGTCATCCCCGCCGATGAACTGGTCACCCGTTTCCGCCAGCTCGACCTGACCCTGGCCAACGGCCAGCTCGCCGAGGCCGAGGCCCAGCTCAAAGCCCTGCAGACCAGCGCCGCCGGCGACACCCGCCTCGAGCAGTACCAGCGCCAGCTCTCCGAAGCCTGGCTGAAGAAAGGCCAGGCCGCCCTGCAGCAGGGTGACCTCAACAGCGCCACCACCGCCCTCAGCCACGCCCGCAGCCTGATGCCCCAGGCCCCGGCGCTGACCACCGGCCTGGACGGCGCCATCGCCCACGCCCGTGCCAGCGAAAGCGAGCGCGCCGCCCAGTTGGCTGCCGCCCGTGAAGCCGCCGCCCGTGCCGAGCAGGCGCGCCAGCAGCAGCTCGCCGCCCAGCGCCAGGCCGCCACCCCGGCGCCCCAGGCCCAGCCGGTGGAGGAGAAGCCCGCCGCCCCTGCACGCCCGGTGCGCCGCGTCGCCAACGACGTGGCCCTGCCGATGCTGGACAACGACGACAACGAACGCCTGCGCAGCCTGCTCGACGCAGTGGCCGCCGACGTGGTCGCCTTCGACTGCGACGTGCGCCTGCATGTGCGCGAAGCCAAGCAGTACCCCTGGGTGGTGGCGCTGCTCCAGGCCCGGGTGAAGAAGCTCGACCCCGCCTACAAGCTGCGCCTGGCCCACAGCGTCGACCCCAGCCAGACACCGCGCCTGCAACTGAACCCCGCACGCTGACCCCGCGCCCGGCCCCCTCCCAGGCCGGGCCGCAAAACCCCGCTTTCGCCCCCGCCTTATTCCAAGTGGCTATACCCCTAGGCCGACAAAGATTTTCGGCCACCCCCCGCGAAGCGGTAGACTACGCGGCTTTTTAGGCCCCATCGGGCCCCCCGAGAGCCCCACAAGGTTTCCCTACGTGATCGAATTCCATGACGTCCACAAGGCGTATCGGGTCGAAGGCCGCGACATCCCCGCGCTGCGACCGACCGACCTGAGCGTGGCCCAAGGCGAAGTGTTCGGCCTGATCGGCCATTCCGGTGCCGGCAAGAGCACCCTGCTGCGACTGATCAACCGCCTGGAAGAGCCCAGCGGCGGGCGCATCGTCATCGACGGCGAAGACATCACCGCCCTCGACGCCGAAGGCCTGCGGCGCTTCCGCCAGCGCGTCGGCATGATCTTCCAGCACTTCAACCTGCTCTCCTCCAAGACCGTCGCAGACAACGTCGCCCTGCCGCTGAAGCTGGCCGGCGAGCTGTCCCGCGCCGAGATCGAGCAGCGCGTCGAGGAACTGCTGGCCCGGGTCGGCCTCGCCGCCCACGCCCGCAAGTACCCCGCCCAGCTTTCCGGCGGGCAGAAGCAGCGCGTCGGCATCGCCCGCGCCCTCGCCACCCGGCCGAAGATCCTGCTCTGCGACGAGGCCACCAGCGCCCTCGACCCGCAGACCACCGGCCAGGTCCTGCAACTGCTGGCGGAGATCAACCGCGAGCTGAACCTGACCATCGTCCTCATCACCCACGAGATGGACGTGATCCGCCGCGTCTGCGACCACGTCGCGGTTATGGACGCCGGCGTCATCGTCGAGCAGGGCCCGGTGGCCGACGTCTTCCTGCACCCGCAGCACCCCACCACCCAGCGCTTCGTCCAGGAGGACGAGCAGGTGGACGAAGGCGAGCAGCGCGAGGACTTCGCCCATGTCCAGGGCCGCATCCTGCGCCTGACCTTCCAGGGCGAAGCCACCTATGCCCCGCTGCTGGGCACCGTCGCCCGCCAGACCGGGGTGGACTACAGCATCCTGGCCGGGCGCATCGACCGCATCAAGGACACCCCCTACGGCCAGTTGACCCTGGCCCTCACCGGCGGCGACATCGAGGCCGCGCTGGCCTGCTTCCGTGAAGCGGACGTTCACCTGGAGGTCCTGCGCTGATGAACGAACTCATCGCCAACATCGACTGGTACGAAATCTGGCTGGCCAGCCTCGACACCCTCATGATGCTGGGCGGCTCGCTGCTGTTCACCGTCCTGCTGGGCCTGCCCCTGGGTGTGCTGCTGTTCCTCACCAGCCCGCGCCAGTTGTTCGAGAACCGCGCCGTCTACAGCCTGCTGTCGCTGGTAGTGAACGTGCTGCGCTCGCTGCCGTTCATCATCCTGCTGATCGTGATGATCCCCTTCACCGTCCTCATCACCGGCACCTCCCTGGGTGTCGCCGGCGCCATCCCGCCGCTGGTGGTGGGCGCCACGCCGTTCTTCGCGCGCCTGGTGGAAACCGCCCTGCGCGAGGTGGACCGCGGCATCATCGAGGCCACCCAGGCCATGGGCGCCACCACCCGGCAGATCGTGGTCAACGCCCTGCTGCCGGAAGCCCGACCGGGCATCATCGCCGCCATCACCGTCACCGCCATCACCCTGGTGTCCTACACCGCCATGGCCGGCGTGGTGGGCGCGGGCGGCCTCGGCGACCTGGCCATCCGCTTCGGCTACCAGCGCTTCCAGACCGACGTCATGGTGGTCACCGTGGTCCTGCTGCTGGTGCTGGTGCAGATCCTGCAGACCGTCGGCGACAAGCTGGTGGTGCATTTCTCCCGCAAATGAAAGGATGGCCGGCGTCCACCCGACCCGGCCCTCGCATTCCCATAAGGAGCGTTCCATGAAAAAACTGCTGGTGGCCGCTGCCGCCTTCGCCGCCCTCTCCGCCCAGGCCGACACCCTGACCGTGGCCGCCACCCCGGTGCCCCACGCGGAGATCCTCGAATTCATCAAGCCCCAGCTGGCCAAGGAAGGCGTGGACCTGAAGATCAAGGTCTTCACCGACTACGTGCAGCCCAACGTGCAGGTGGCCGAGAAGCGCCTGGACGCCAACTTCTTCCAGCACCAGCCGTACCTGGATGAGTTCAACAAGTCCAAGGGCACCCAACTGGTGAACGTCGCCGGCGTGCACATCGAGCCCTTCGGCGCCTACTCCAGCAAGATCAAGAAGCTCGACGAGCTGCCCCAGGGCGCCTCGGTGGTCATCCCCAACGACGCCACCAACGGCGGCCGCGCCCTGCTGCTGCTGGCCAAGGCCGGCGTGATCACCCTCAAGCCCGAGGCCGGCATCACCGCCACCCCCAAGGACATCGCCGAGAACCCCAAGGGCATCAAGGTGCGTGAACTGGAAGCGGCCACCCTGCCGCGCGTGCTGACCCAGGTCGACCTGGCCCTGATCAACACCAACTACGCCCTGGAAGCCAAGCTGAACCCCACCCAGGACGCCCTGGCCATCGAAGGCAGCGACTCGCCCTACGTGAACATCCTGGTGTCCCGCGCGGACAACAAGGACAGCACCGACATGCAGAAGCTGGCCAAGGCCCTGCACAGCCCAGAGGTGAAGAAGTTCATCGAGGAGAAGTACAAGGGCGCCGTGGTACCGGCGTTCTGATCGCTTCCCGGTCATGAAGAAGCCCGCTCATCGAGCGGGCTTTTTTGTGGCTGTGCCGCCGTTCCTCGGTTGGTGCCTCTTGAGCACCCTGCCGCCACGCGCTCCCGGCACTCCTCTTGGAGGGCAGAGGGGTGCAGATCCGAAGCGCACGCTGACGTCGTGTCAGGCGACCAAGGGGAGGCGGGGACACTGCCCCTTCAGGAGGCCGAGCGCAGTCGTTGCGCAGGGGGACGAGCGGCATGGATGCCGCGAGAGGCGCGCCAGGCCAGGGATGGCCCATCGCGCCGGCCCCCGTAGCAGCGACGGAGCGAGGGGAGTCCCGCGAAGCGGGACCCGGATGCAGGGGCGAGCCCTTTTGGTTACTTTTCTGGGCGATTGAGAAAAGTGACTCGCCTGGGAAGGCGAAACAGAACGCATCAGCACACGCGATAACGAGCTGGGCTCGAATACCTCAAGCAGTTGGCATCACTGCGATGCGACCACCCGCTCCGGCCGCGACCAGATCCACGCGGCCCCGAACACCATCCCCACTCCGGCCATGACCACCGACGGCGTGTGCGACACGGTGCAGGCCATCAGCGTCAGCCCCAGGCTCATGCTGACGCTGGCCGCCAGCTTGGTGCGGCGGGTGATCACCCCGCCACGGCGCCAGTTGCGCAGCGGCGGGCCCAGCAGGCGGTGGTTCTCCAGCCAGGTGCTGAGGCGCGGCGAGCCGCGGGAGGCGGCCCAGGCCGCCAGCAGCACGAACTCGGTGGTGGGCAGCCCCGGCAGCACCACGCCCAGCAGCGCCAGGCCGATGGCCAGGTAGGCCAGGGCCACCCACAGCCAGCGCAGGCGGCCGGGTGTGGGGGCGGGGGTATCAGGCAAAGCAGCGTTCCAGGTGGTCGGTGAAGCGGTTGAACGCCGCGATGGCGGCGGCCTCGGCCAGGCGCTCCTGCTCGGCGTCCAGGGCCAGGCCGTCGAGGGTGGCGACGAAGGCCTTCCAGCCCTGAGCGCGGCCGCCGGCCGGCTCGCCCAGGTGGCGGGCGCCGAAGGTGTCGGAGAGGCCCAGGCCCTCGGCACGCTTGTAGAGGAACGCCGCGCCGAGCTTGGAACCCTCGGAAACGAACAGCCAGCCCAGGGCCGCGCCCAGGCTCAGCCCGACGGTGGGCGCCTCGCCCTCGACCGCCGGCAACGGGTGGCCCAGGTCCGCCAGGTCGGCCTTGGCCTGCTCGTGACGAGCACGGGCCGGCAGGTCCTCGAACAACTGGCCCAGGCTGGCGTCGGCGTAAAGCCCGGCCAGGTCCATCTGGAACAGGTACTGCGCCGCGACGAAGCGGGCGAAGTGCTCGCGCTTGCCGAACGGGTCGTGGCTCTTCACCAGCGCGTCCAGGCGGCTGTGGGGCTCGTGGGTGACCTGGTTCAGGCGCTGGGAACGCAGGGGATGGGACAGTTGCGGCTGGGATGCGGTCATGGCGATGTCTCGATTCGGGTGAACTGCCCAGGCGAAGCGCCGGGCCTTTCACACATGACGTTTTAGCGAACGAGACTCAGTAAAAATAATTGGACAGCGCCGTCATGCCGTGTCGGCTAGCCCCGCGCCTCGGCGCTGAAGTACGCCGCCAGCGCCTCCAGATCCCCCGGCACCAGTTGCCCCGCCAGATACCGCAGTTGCAGCCACGCACGCAGGTAGCCGTAGCGCGCCTGGGCCAGGTCGCGCCGGGCGCTGTAGAGCTGCTGCTCGGCGTCCAGCACATCGAGGTTGACCCGCTCGCCCCCGGCCACGCTGCGCCGGGTCGCTTCGATCAGGGTGCTGGCGGACTCCACCGCCAGGGCATAGGCGCGCAGCTTGGCGGCGCTGCTGGCGCAGAGGTTGAACTGCTGGCGCAGTTGGTTGAGGGTCTCGGCGGTCTGCGCGTCGAGGCTGTGGCTGGCCTGCTCCACCTCGGCCACGGCGCGGCGGGTGGAGGCGCTGACGGCGCCCCCGGCGAACAGCGGCAGGCTGATCTGCAGGCCGATGCTGTCGGTGTCGTATTCCTGGTTGTAGGTGCTCTCGGAGCCGGAGCGGGTCTTGCTGGTGCTGGCGTAGGCGCTGACGGTGGGCAGGTGCCCGGCGCGGTTGCGCTCCACCGCGTAGCGGGCGCGATCGAGGGCGTGACGCTGGGCGGCCAGCTCCGGGTTGGCGGCCAGGGCGAGGTCGCGCCAGGTCTCGAAGCGCGCCGGTTGCAGCGGCTGCAGGGTGAAGTCCTCCGCCAGCGGGGTGAGGTCCTGCACCGCCAGGGGCTCGCCGACGATGGCCTGCAATTGGCGCAGGGCGGCGTCGAGGTTATCCACAGCCTCGATCTCCTGGGCGCGGGCCAGCTCCAGGCGGGCGCCGGTTTCCAGCAGGTCGGTGCGGGTGCCTTCGCCGGCCTGGAACAGCCGCTGATTGAGCTGCAACTGCTCGGCATAGGCGCGGCGCTGGGCCTGGACCAGGGCGATCTGGTCCTGGGCGAACAGCGCCTCGCTGTAGGCGCTGAACAGGCGCACCAGCAGCTCCTGGCTGCGCCCGCGGTAGCGCGCGTCGGCCATCAGCGCCTCGGCCTCGCCCTGGCGGTAGGCGGCCCAGGCGGCGTAGTCGAACAGCGGCTGCTGCAGGGTCAGGGTGGAGGCGCGGCTGCGGTAGTCACGCTGGCTGGTGACGTTGCCCTGGACGCTGGCCTGGGTCACCTCGGAGTCGTTGCGCGCGCTGCTGTAGCTGTAGGACAGCGTCGGCAGCAGCCCGGCCCGGCCAATGGCACGGGCCTCCTGGCCGGCATCGCGCTCGGCCAGGGCGGCTTGCAGGGTCGGGTCGTTGCGCAGGGCCAGGGCGTAGGCGTCGCGCAGGTCGAGGGCGCTGGCCGGCCAGGCGAGCGCCAGCAGCAGGGCGGGGAGCAGGGCGCGCATCAGTCCTCCGACAGGGCCAGGTGCAGGCGATCGGCCAGGGGCTTGAACAGGTAGTTGAGCAGCGAGCGCTCGCCGGTACGGACGAACGCCTGCACCGGCATGCCGGGGCGGATGTCGAGGCCGACCAGTTGCCGGGCACCGTCCTCGCTGACGCGGATGCGCACCTGGTAGTAGGGCTCGCGGGTCTGCTCGTCGAGCAGGCGGTCGGCGGACACCAGCACCAGCTCGCCGGGCACCCGGGGCGTGCTGCTCTGGTTGAAGGCGGCGAACAGCAGCTCCACAGGCAGCCCGGGGCGCAGGCGATCCACCAGTTCCACCGGGGCGCGGGCATCCACCAGCAGCGGCGCATCGCGGGGCACCACCTCCATCAGTTGCTGGCCGGGGGCGATGACCCCGCCGGGGGTGAACACCGCCAGCCCCACCAGGGTGCCGGCCACCGGGGCACGCACCTCGGTGTGGGCCAGTTCGAACTCGGCGCTGGCCAGGCGGCTGGCCAGCTCGCCGAGGCGCAGGCGGTTGTCCACCTGCTGCTGGTGCAGGTCGCGGCGGTACTCCTCGGCCTGCTGGCGTTCGCGCCAGCCCAGCTCCTGCATCTGCTGGCGGGCGTGGCCGATGGCACCGACGGCTTCGCCCAGCTCCCCGTCGAGCTGGGCCAGCAGGCGCTCGTTCTCCAGCAGGCGGTTGCGCGGGATGTAGCCCTCCTGCGCCAGGCCGCGCAGCCCCTGGAGCTGCTGCAGCAGGGCTTGGCGCTGCTCGCGGCGGTAGCGCTGGGCGCTCTCCAGCCCGGCGAGGTGGGCGCGGGCACCGGCCAGCCCCTCGCGCAGGGCGGCCTGTTGCAGGCGCTGGGCTTCGCGGCGGCTGGCGAACAGCTGCTGGTGCAGGGCCTGGCTGGCCTGCATGTCGGGGTCGTCGGCCGGCAGGCTCGGCGGGAAGCGTAGCTGCGCCTGCCCTTCGGTTTCGGCCGCCAGGCGCACGGCGGCGGCCTGGGCGTCGCGGTACTGCTGGCGCAGGGTGTCGCGTTCGGCGCGCGGGCGGGTGGCATCGAGGGTGAGCAGCACCTGGCCGGCGCTCACGGCCTCACCGTCGTGCACCAGCAGGCGCGCCACCACGCCGCCGGTGGGGTGCTGCACGGCCTGGCGGTGGCCGGCGACCACCACGCTGCCGCTGACGGCAACGCCCTTGTCCAGCGGGGCAAGGGCGGCCCAGAGCAGGAAGCCGCCGAAGCCGGCCAGCACCAGCCAGCGGCCGAGCCGTGCGGGGCGGTGGTCGTCGAGGGGCAGCACATCGGCCAGGGGGCGGGGGGCATCGGGCAAGGCGGGCATGGCAATCCTTGGCTCAGGAGCGGGTGGCATCCAGGCGGTAGTTGAGGCTGTAGGCGGAGGCAGCCCGGCGGGGGGCGGGCGCAGGGGCCGGGGCGACGGCGGGCGGTGCAGCGGCAGGCTCGCGCTGCAGGGCCTGGAGCACCCGCGCCGCGGGGCCGAAGGCCTGCATCTGGCCGCCCTTGAGCACCAGCAGGTGGTCGACGCTGGCCAGCAGGCTGGGCTTGTGGGTGATCAGCACGCGGGTGCGGCCGGCTTCGCCCAGGCGGGCGAGGGCGTCCAGCAGGGCGCGTTCGCCGTCTTCGTCGAGGTTGGCGTTGGGCTCGTCCAGCACCACCAGGGCCGGCAGCCGGTAGAGCGCTCGGGCCAGGCCGATGCGCTGGCGCTGCCCGCCGGAGAGGCCGGCGCCGCCCTCGCCCAGGCGCGTGTCGTAGCCCTCGGGCAGGCGCAGGATGAGTTCGTGCACGCCGGCCAGGCGCGCGGCCGCCACCACCTGCTCGGGGTCCGGTTCGGCGAAGCGGGCGATGTTCTCGGCCACGCTGCCGGCGAACAGTTGCACGTCCTGGGGCAGGTAGCCGATGTGGTCGCCCAGGCGCTCGCGGTCGGCCTGGGCGAGGTCGGCACCGTCCAGGCGGACCTTGCCGCTGGCCGGCTCGGCGGCGCCCACCAGCAGGCGCGCCAGGCTGGACTTGCCGGAGCCGGAGGCGCCGATGATGCCGAGGGACTGCCCGGCCTCCAGGGCGAAGCCGATGGCGGCCAGGCAAGGCCGCCGACTGCCGGGGGCGAAGGCGGACAGTTGTTCGACCTCCAGCGCCCCCCGTGGCGCCGGCAGGGGCATGCCGCCGCGGCGCGGCGGTTCGGCCTGCAACAGGGCCTGCAGGCGCTGCCAGGCGTCGCGGGCGCCGCTCCACTGGCGCCACACGGCGATCAGTTGGTCGATGGGCGCCAGCACCCGCGCCATGAGGATCGAGCCGGCGATCATCATCCCCGGTGTGATCAGGTGTTCCAGCGCCAGCCAGGCGCCGAGCCCCAGCACCAGGGACTGCAGGCCCAGGCGCACGCCCTTGGAGAGGGCGCCGACGGCGGCCATGCGTTCGCTGGCCAGCCCCTGGCAGGCGAGGAAGCCGCGGTGCTGCGCCAGCCAGCGCGCCCGCAGGCGGCCGAGCATGCCCATGGCGTCGATGGCCTCGCCGTTGCGCAGGTGCCCGGTGGCCTGCTGGCTGGCCTGTTGCGCCAGTTGCCCGGCCTGCTGCAACAGGCCGTGGCTGAGCCGCTCGTTGAGCCAGGCCAGGGCCACCAGCGCCAGGGCGCCGGCCAGGGCGAAGAGGCCGAGCCAGGGGCTGAACAGGCCGATCACCACCAGGTACACCGGGAACCAGGGGGCGTCGAAGAAGGCGAACAGCGCCGGCCCGGTGGCGAACTGGCGCAGGCTGTTGAGGTCGGCCAGGGCCTGGGCCGGGCTGGCACCGCTGCGGCTCGCGGCGCGGTAGGCGGCATCGTGGATGCGCGCGTTGAAGGCCATGTCCAGGCGTGCGCCGAGGCGGATCACCACCAGGCTGCGCAGCCACTCCAGCGCGCCCATGAAGGCGAACAGGCCGAGGGCCATGAGGGTCAGCATCAGCAGCGTCATGGCGTTGCCCGAGGCCAGGACGCGGTCGTAAACCTGCAGCATGTACAGCGCCGGCACCAGCATCAGCAGGTTGATCACGGCGGTGAACAGGCCGACGTTGAGCAGCGCCGGGCGGCTGGCAGCCAGGGCCTGGCGCAGGTCATCAGGGTGAAGGGTGGTCATGGACGGCCCCAGGGGCGCCGGCGGCAGGTTGACGCCCACCCCGGCGGCTCACAGAATTCGCACCCTCCGCAGCCCTCGCCCGCCAAGACTCGGGCTGCGGGGGTCACTCCACGCGAATGGGGGTCACCCTCCATTCGCGTCTCCTTTTCCCGCCGATCAGGCCGCCAGGGCCAGGTCGTCCAGCGGCTGCTGCAGGCCCACCGCTTCGGCCGGTGCCGCGCTCAGCGGGCCGGCTGCCAGGGCGGCCGCGACGGCGTCGAAGGTGCTGGCGGTGGACACGCCGTAGTCGTCCAGCAGGTCGTTCAGCACGCTTTCCAGGGCACTGGTGTTGCCGCCCATCAGGCCGTAGACCACCTGGTGGACCGTGCCGGCGTGGCCTTCGCTGAGCAGGCTCGACAGCCCCAGGCCGCTGAAGCTGGCCTCTTCCTTGCCGGCGCCGAACTCGAAGCCCGAGGCGGTCTTGGTCAGGTCGCTGCCCAGGGACACGCTGTCCAGGTTGCCGTACAGGGTGTGGGCCGGCTGAGAGAACAGCGAGTAGTGGAGGTTGCCTTCGGCCACGAAAGCGGCGTCGCTGTTGGGGCTGGTCAGGGCGTACTCGGTACCTTCGAGCCGGCCCGGGTAGAAGCCGCCGGTGTTGACGCCGTCCTGCACCTGGCCGGGGCGGTGGTTGGCATCGCCGAAGTAGCCGGCCCAGTCGGCCAGGTAGTCGGTGATGGTCCAGTTGGCGTAGGTGGCGGAGTAGGAAATCGAAAGGCTCATGCAGTGTCTCCAGTTGAAGTTTCCGCCGCGCGGCACGGCGCTGCGCGACGGCTTTGCCCGTCATGGGCAAATCCGGGTCAGAAGGTGTATTCCACGGTGCCCTGCAGGGTGCGGCCCCGACCGAGGGTGAAGGCGAGCACGTCCCCCAGGGGCACCAGGTAGGCGCGGTCGGTGACGTTCTCCAGGGCCAGGCGCAGGGTCAGGTTGTCGGTGGCCTTGTAGCTGCCATAGAGGTCGTAGACGGTGTAGGCCTTCCAGTCCGCCGGGTAGACCTGGTCGCGCGCGGCGGCGTCGCCGGCGTCCAGGGCGTAGCCCTCGCTGTAGCGGGCCCGCGCGCCGAGGTCGAGGCGGCGGTCGAGCAGGCGGGTGCCGAGGGTCAGGCTGCCACGGTCCATGGGCATGTGCTCGGCGCTGCCCATGTGGCCGCCGCAACTCACCACGGCGTTGGCGGTGGCGTTGGGCACGTAGCCGGTCACCGGCGGGCGGCGGCCGCTGCCGTAGACGGGGGACACCGCGCCGCCGAGCCAGGCGTCGTTCGAGCAGTACTGGTTCTCGCCGATCATGTGGGTGTAGGCGAGGTTGCCGTAGTAGGCGCCCATGTCGTAGTCGAGGGCGTACTCGACGCCCCGGAAGCGGGTGCTGGTGCGGTCGTTGACGTAGGCCGACACTCCCAGGGCTGCCACCCCCACCCCCGGGCGCTGCAGCCCGACCGACATGTAGGTGAAGTCGTCGATGCGGGTGTCGAAGTAGGCCACCTTCAGGCCCAGGGCATCGCCGTCGGTGAAGAGGTTCTGCTTGAAGATGTTGAACCCCACTTCCCAGGACTGGGAGCTTTCCGGCTTGAGGAAGGGGTTGGGGTACATGGTTTCCGCGCTGCTGCCGTGGGGGCGCCCGGAAATCAGCGTCTCGGTCACCGCCGGCGGACGCCAGCCCTCGCCGTAGCGGGCGAAGAGCTGCAGCCAGTCCGGGCCGGGCTTGAGGGCGATGCCGAAGGTGGGCGAGAACGCGCCTTCCTCGCGGTCCACCTCGTAGCGCAGCGGGACGCTGTAGGTGGGGTTGCCGGGGGTGTTGAGGCGATAGAGGGTCATGTTGAAGCCCGTCTCGCCCTCCAGGTGGTAGCGGTCGTAGCGCAGGCCGGCGTCCAGGGTCAGCCAGTCGTCGTAGTCGAGCTGCAGGTTGGCGAACAGGCTGCCCATGGCGCGGTCGCCCTTGGGGGTCATGCCTTCGGACACCGGGAAGCCCACGGCGGAGCCGCTGGCCACGGTCTGGGTGGAGTCGGGGCGGACCTTGTCCTGGAAGTACTCCAGGCCGTAGTTGGCCTTGAGGGTGGTGAGCTCGCCGAGCAGGAAGGTGGAGGTGTTCTCCAGCTGCAGGCCGTAGGTGTCGGTCTGGTAGGTGATGGCGTAGCCGGCGCTGCTGCCACGGGCCAGGGTGGTCTGCCGGTTGCGGTTGTCGACGTGGTAGAGCTTGGCCTTGAAGTCCACCAGCAGGTCGTCGGGGCTGTAGCTGTAGTCCAGCGCGACGTTCTGCGACACCACGTTGCTGCTGCCGAGCTTCTCCCAGAGCTCGGTCTTCTCCACGTTCATCATGTTGGCGTCGTCGTAGGCCACCTGGGTGCGCAGGTAGCTGAGCTGCACGCGCTGGTCGGCCGGCAGGTTGAGGCCGAGCTTGGCCAGGCGCGAGCGCATGGTGGAGCCGGAGTAGGCCACTGGCGAGTGCTTGATGCGCTCCTCGACGGCGGGGTTGAAGCTGGAGCCGGTGCGCAGCTCGCCGATGCTGCCGTGGGTGCCGGGGTCGTAGTCGCCCAGGTGGCGCTCGCTGGCGGCGAAGAGGAGGTCGCCAACCTCGTTGCCCAGGGCAAAGGCACTGCTGCCGATGAAGTCGGTGCCGTTGGCGTAACCGCCCAGGCCGGTGGTGGCGCGCACGCGGCCGCCGAACTCCTTGCCTTCGTGGATGAAGTCGCGGGCGTTGAGGGTGCTGAACTCGGCCACCCCGCCGATCACCCCGGCGCCGCCCATGCCGGAGGTGGCGCCCTTCTCGATGGTCACGGCGGAGAGCAGTTCCGGGTCGATGTACATCGTGCCGTTGCGCTGCTGGTGGCCGCTCTGCTGGAAGTTCTGGCGCATGCCGTCGATGTTCATGTTGACCCGGCCGTAGTCCTGCAGGCCGCGGATGTTCACCGAGAGGCCCGGGTCCTGCTGGCTGACGGCGGTGTACACGCCGGCGCTCTGTTCGAGCATGTCGGCGGCGTGGCGCGGCGGGTTGCGGTCCAGTTGCTCGCGGTCGATCACCGTCACCGAGCGGGGGGACTCGTAGACCCAGTCGTGGGCGTTGGCCTGGCCCTGCACCTGGGTGGCGCCCAGCTCCAGGGCGTCGCCGCTGGCTTCGCGCACCAGGCTGACCTCACGCGGGGAGGTGAAGCGGAAGCTCACCGGGGTGCCCTGCAGCAGGCGGCGCAGGGCTTCGTCGGCGGCGTAGCGGCCCTGCACCGGGGCGCCCTGGAGGTCGGCGAAGCGCGAGGCGTCGAAGATCACCTGCACACCGGATTGTTCGGCGAAGGTGAGCACCGCCTGGTCGAGGGCCTGGGCCGGGATGTCGAAGGCGACCTGGATGGCTTCGGCATGGACCTGTTCCACCGCGACCAGGGGCAGGGCCCCCGCGCCAATCAGGGCCCAGCGTCCCCCCAAGACGAGCAGCGAACGGCGGAATCGCCGGCCCATCCCTTTGCGTGCGTTCATCGTGTGTTCCTGTACTGCGTAGTGTTGTTCGGTGAATGCAAATCACTCTCAACAGCAAGACGCGCCACTCACGCAAAGTCAGTAAAAGAATTTTCCGGGCGGGTGAAAGGGCGGGCCGCAGGCCCGTTGTTACGGGCCCGGGAGGGTCAGTAGAGGAAGGTGGCGCCGGGCACGTCCAGGCGCTGGGCGTGCAGTTCGTGGGTGAGGGTGTCGAGGGCCTCGTCGAGGATGTCGAGGCGGAACACGCCGCTGACCTCCCGGCGTGCCAGGCGGGCGTCGGTGATCACCAGGCGGCGGGTGCGGTAGCGGTTGAGTTGTTCGGCCACCTCGGCCAGGGGCACCCGGTCGAACACCAGTACCCCGCGCCGCCAGCTGCTGGCCCGCTGCAGGTCGAGCCCGAGCAGGGGCTGGATGCCCTGGGTGCGGTCGTAGCGGGCGCTCTGCCCCTCGCTCAGTACCCGTTCACCGGGAACGCCTTCGAGGTTCACCGCGACGCTGTGTTCGAGCACGCCGACCCAGGCCCCATGGCCACGCTCCCCCACCAGGAAGCGGGTGCCGAGGGCGCGGGTGGTGCCACCGGCACTTTCCACCACGAAGGGCCGGCGCTCGTCACCCCCCATGGGCGCGACGCTGAAGCAGGCTTCCCCGGCCAGCAGGCGGACGCGCCGCTCGCCGTCGCTGTAGAGGACGTCGATGGCGCTGCGGGAGTCCAGCTCCACCTCGCTGCCGTCGGGCAGGGTGACCCGGCGCACTTCGCCCGTGCCGGAGGCGTGGTCGGCCAGCAGGGGCAGCAGCAGCGGACGGCCCACGTCCACGCCGAGCACCGTCACCAGCAGCAGCGCGGCGACCCCGCTGGCCCAGCGCCAGCGACGGCGCGAGCGGGTGGTGGGGCGTGCGGTCTGCCGGGGTCCACGGCGGCGCGGCGGGTCGCTGGCAGCCGGCTCGTCGGCCAGTTGGCCGAGGGCGTCCCAGGTGGCCTGGGCGAACGCCAGCGCCTCGGGGTGGCGCGGGTCGGCCTGGCACCAGCGCGCCAGGGCCTCGGCCGTTGCCGGGTCCGGGTCGCCCTGGCTGAGACGTACCGCCCAGTCGGCGGCTTCCTCGCGTATTTGCTGCTCCCGCAGGTGCTGGCTGATCACGTCGGTCTCTCGTTTCTCGTTATAGGAAGGCTGACGTTCGGGGACGCCATTCACCGTAAACCATCCGTCAGTTGCTCCGCGGGCCGTCCTGCAGGCGCTGCATGACGTGGGCGAGGGCCTTGGCCAGGTGCTTCTGCACCGAGCTGTCGGAGATATCCAACTGGCGCGCCACTTCGGCGTGGGTCAGGCCGTGCAGGCGGTTGAGGCGGAAGATCTCGCGGGTGCGCGGCGGCAGCTCGGCCAGGGCTTCGCGCAGGCGGCGCCGATGCTGCTCGGCGGCGGCCTGTTCGTCCAGGGGCGGGGCGTCTTCGACGATCTCGTACAGGGCTTCCTGGGGGACCAGGTCGGTGCGCCGGCGGGCCTGCTGGCGCACATGGTCCACCAGCAGGTTGTGGGCGGTGCGGTAGAGGTAGGCGGGGCCGTTGTCGATGGCGTCCTTGCCGCGTTGCTCGGCCAGGCGCAGGAAGCTTTCCTGCACCAGGTCGGCGGCCAGTTGCGGGTCCCGTACCTTGCGCGTCAGCAGGCTGCGAAGGGCCTTGGCGTGCTGGATGAACAGGCTCTTGAGATCGGGCTCCAACAAGCGCGCTCCCTGGCTTTGGCAGGTGAAGGGAGCGCCATCCTAGATTTATTGAGAATCAATTTCAAATAAGAAAGCGATACGGAATCAACTGGCCGGGGTCACCAACACCGGCAGTTGTTCCTTGAGCTTCTGGTTGTTCAGCGGGGCGCGGATGAAGCCACGCTGGGTGCCGTCCGGGCCGATCACCACCAGGTTGCCGCTGTGGTCGACGGTGTAGTTCTCCTTGCTGGTGTCGGCCGGGATGAACGGGATGCTGACGGCGTTGGCCAGCTTCTGGATGCTGGCCAGCTCGCCGGTGGCGCCGAGGAAAGCCGGGTCGAAGTAGCCCAGGTACTGCTTGAGCTGCTGCGGGGTGTCGCGGTTGGGGTCGACGCTGACCATGACGATGCGCACGCGATCACGCGCGGCCTCGGGCAGCAGGCCCTTGAGCTCGCGCATCTGCGCCAGGGTGGTGGGGCAGATGTCGGGGCAGAAGGTGTAGCCGAAGAACAGCAGGCTCCATTTGTCCTTCAGTTCGTTCATGGCGATCGGCTTGCCATCCTGGTCGGTCAGGCTGATGGCAGGCACGGTGCGCGGCTGGGGCAACAGGACGATGCCGGCGTCGAGCAGGCGGGTGGGGTCGGCCTGGCGCTGGCCGTTGAGCACCTTGTTCACGGTCAGGCCCAGGACCAGGGCCACCAGGGCGATGAGGATGAAGACGGTTTTCTGCACGCGGGTCATGGTTGCTCTTCGCTTGGAATGGGCGGTGCCGGCAAGCCTATCAGGCCCGGTGGGTCGGGGCTCGTCCGAACGCGGTGATGCAGCCTGCCCCTCACGGCGCTGGGCGCAAGGGGCGATGCATCAGAACCTGCTCAGGGCCCGAGGGCTCAGACCGCCAGCAGCAGGTAGTGATCCAGCAGCAAGGCGATGAAGAGCAGGAAAAGGTAGGCGATAGAGTACTTGAAGGTGCCGATGGCGGCGTGCGGTCGGCTGTCGCGGTAGAGCATCCAGGTCCAGTGCAGGAAGCGCCCGCCGAGCAGCACGGCGCAGGCCAGGTAGAGCAGTCCGCTCATGTGGATGGCGTAGGGCAGCAGGCTGACGGCGAACATCACCAGGGTGTAGAGGACGATGTGCACCTTGGTGTAGTGCTCGCCATGGGTGACCGGGAGCATGGGGATGTCGGCCTTGGCGTATTCGGCCTTGCGGTGGATGGCCAGGGCCCAGAAGTGCGGCGGGGTCCAGGCGAAGATGATCAGCACCAGCAGCAGCGGCTCGGCAGAGACGTGGCCGGTGACGGCAACCCAGCCCAGCAGCGGCGGGGCGGCCCCGGCCAG